>JAHECK010000109.1 GCA_024641785.1 Flavobacteriales bacterium
AAGGGCTTTTTCATATAATTGATGCAGAAAATCATTCACCTTTTCAGGCGATTTTGCCATTCGTTCTTCCAATACAAAATGCGCATGACTGGAGTAGCCAAGCAAGTTGGCCCGTTGATTTCTGAGTTTGGCAATCTTTAAAACGATCTCTTTATTATCAAGTTGATCTCCTTTAAAGGCTTTCGAATTAAAAGCCAAGTGCATTTCTTTCCTAAATTCCCGGTCATCGGCATACTTTAATACCGCCTGATAGGAAGGAAAGTCGAGGGTAAATACCCAGCCTTCTTTCTCTCGATGCTCCGCCTCCATTTTTGCCGCTTCAACCGCATTGGCCGGCAAGCCTTTTAAAAGGGCTTCGTCTAATATATGCTTTTCGAAACGCTGAGTCTCTTCGAGCACATGGTTGCTGAAATTTAATTTTAATTTGCTTAATTCCTGATCGATCTCACGAAGTTTCGTCTTATCCTCATCGTTTAAAAGCGCACCATTTCTTGCAAAACTTTTGAAGGTTTTTTTCAGCAACATTTGCTCAGGCTCGCTCAATTTAGAGCGATCAACACTGTCATAAACCAGTTTCACTTTTTCAAAAAGGGACTGATCCAACATAATATCATTCCCATATTGAGTAAGCAAAGGGCTGATCTCTTGTGCAAGATCTCTTAATTCATCATTTGATTCAGCAGAATGAAGATTAAAAAATATGGCGCTGACAGTATCTAGTTTCGCTCCGATTCGATCCAATGCAACTATTACATTTTCAAAACTTACTTCTTTATTATTCTTTATGTCTTCGATCTCTTTTTTTGCTAATTCGATGCCTTCTTTTACTGCCGGTAAAAAATCAGCATTCTTTATCTGCGAGAAAGGAGCAGTCGAAAAAGGGGTATTCCAATTATTTAATAAGGGATTGTTCATTCATTGTTGCTTTATGCGACAAAGGTAGAATTAAGACACATAAATCAGTATTTTTATGCTCTCAAAAAACAGCTTTTATGTACGGAAAAATAAAAGATCAATTAGCTGCTGAACTGAAAAGTATCGAAGAGGCAGGCTTATATAAAAAAGAACGCATTATTACCAGTCCTCAAGGAGCAGAAATAAAAGTCTCTACCGGTGAAACCGTCATTAATTTTTGCGCCAACAACTATTTGGGATTGAGTTCACATCCTAAGGTGATTTCAGCGGCAAAAAATGCCCTTGATACGCATGGTTATGGAATGTCGTCGGTGCGATTTATCTGTGGGACACAAGACATTCACAAGGAGTTAGAAAGAAAGATCGCAGAATTTTACGGTTTCGAAGACACGATACTTTATGCGGCTGCTTTCGATGCGAACGGAGGAGTATTTGAGCCTTTGTTTGGAGAAGAGGATGCTATTATCAGTGACGAATTGAACCATGCTTCTATTATTGATGGGGTTCGCCTTTGTAAGGCAGGTCGTTTCAGATACAAGAACAATAATATGGAAAGTCTCGAAGAGCAATTGATCGAGGCGAATAAACAAGGCTTTAGAAATAAGATCATCGTTACCGATGGCGTATTTTCTATGGATGGGGTGGTAGCTGATCTGGCCGGGATTTGTGATCTGGCAGATAAATACGATGCCTTAGTGATGGTCGATGAATGTCATGCGGCCGGTTTTATGGGGGAACATGGAAAAGGAACGCCGGAACATTGTGGAGTAATGGATCGAATCGATATCGTTACCGGAACCCTGGGTAAAGCCTTGGGAGGTGCAATGGGCGGATATACGACCGGAAAGAAGGAAATTATCGAAATGCTGCGCCAGCGTTCTCGACCCTATTTATTTTCGAATTCATTGGCACCGGCTATTGTAGGTGCTTCTATAGCCGTATTCGATCTGCTTTCCGAAAGCACTGAATTAAGAGATCGACTAATGGAAAATACCGCCTATTTTAAAAAGGGCATGACAGCGGCCGGTTTTGACATTGTGAAGGGAGATTCAGCGATCGTGCCGGTAATGTTATACGATGCTGCCTTATCTCAAACAATGGCCGATAAACTGCTTAAGGAAGGGATCTATGTGATCGGTTTTTTCTATCCTGTGGTAGCGAAAGGGAAAGCACGTATTCGGGTTCAGATCTCTGCAGCACATACAAAAGCGCATCTGGATAAAGCGATCGCTGCCTTTGTAAAAGTAGGAAAAGAATTAAAAGTGATTTAAGATGTTAGATATGAGATCTGAGAATTGAAAACTATTTCACAACTCACATTTCATAATTAATATTGGCCTCATAGTTCAATGGATAGAATAGCGGTTTCCTAAACCGTAGATCCAAGTTCGATTCTTGGTGGGGCTACTATTTTCCTTTTTGCATTGCCTTTTTTGCCCGTTTATTCGCGACGGTTGTTTTTGTTTTATGCCATCTGTCCTTTAAGAAAAAACGCATTATTTCATCTAGTTGAGTTAGCACGGCCACATTGTATAAGCCCCTGAATCGTTTACTTGTCTTTGGACTTAAAGATCGAATGGCTATTCCGAAAGACCCTTCCAAATATTCTACATGGTGCCAATAACCACTTGGCATAAATAAGGTATCGCCACTTTCTATCGTGCATTCATATCCTTTTACTTCTGCCAGACCGGGGAAGCGATCATAATCTGGATTATCAGGATCAACTGAACTATGCACCCCAAAAGGATAGCGGTAAAGGAGTGATGAATAATGTGGATCGATCAATACGACCCTCTTTTTTCCTTTTAATTCTGTTAGGTACACATTCGACATATCCATATCCTGATGAATACGTGTAATAGCCCCCTTACCTCCAAAAAAAACAAAAGGTAATTTCAAGTATTTGTCTGCGATTGGAGGATAGGTAAAATCATTCTTTAAAGAAGGAAGATGTTTAAAGATATTGAAGAGAAAAATTCTTTTTTTAGTCGGACCGCCTTGAATTGTTTTAAGATAATCACCAAACTTCATCGTCATATCGGCCGACTTATAAGATCGGTCGTCCTTACGGACCGTGCCCTCATCATCAAAAATACCGACTTCAATATCGCCTATTTGATCAATAAAATATTCAAAGGTCCATTTTTTATATAAAGGAGCATCTTTCCCAAAAAAATTTTTGATAATTACCGGTTTTTGAGCCTTCATATATTTTTCCTGAAACTCATCACGCGATATAGCATCTACTATATCCACTTTTAAACTAAGATCGATCGGCATATAATTCTGAATTAGAGCGAGCAAAAGTACTTTAAATATCTATTAATATCTTCTATAGGCGATTATTTCATTCATTCGAAAGTGCAGAAAATTCAATTTCCACCAAGATATTTTTATCGATCAATCGGCTTACCTCAACCATAGTTGCTGCAGGCTTAATAGAATGAAAAAATTCACCATGTGCCCTCCCAATTTCTTCCCACTTTGTGATGTCGCTGACATAGATTCTTGTTCTAACAACATCTTCGAGGCTAGACCCTAATGCACGTAGTACTTTCTCTGCTTTTAAGATGATAAATTTAGTTTGAAGATAGGGGTCATCAATACCATGAATTTCATTGTTATCATCAACTGCCGTTGTTCCGGAGATCTCAATTACATTTCCAATTTTTACAGCTCGACTATAGCCTACAATATCCTCCCACTTTGCAGCAGAGGATATATTAATTCTTTTTGGATGCGTCATTTAGTACAAATACAGACTTAATAAAAGGTAAGTTATTATGAAAATTGGGAGTATAAAACTGAAATATAAAAAGGAGATGAATATGCTTTTGAAAATACTCCTTCGCCAACTTTGTGCGTAAAAATGCTTTATAGCGATCATTAAATATAATAGTGAAATAAAAAACACCCATAAAATAAGCAGGTCAATTTCGAAAAGAAAACTTAAAAAAAACAGAAAAATAGAAATCAGCAATACAAAAGCATGGAAGTAGAGGGAGAAAACCAAGTGCTCGATATAATAGAAGTCTTTTTTCCGGAAGTAGAATAATTTCAACAAGAGGGCAAAAAAGGGCTGGACAAATAAGAGGACGATGGATAGATTCCCCATAAGGTAACGCCGAACTACAGCTCTATCCGCCTGATAGATCTTAACAAATTGATAAATTAATTTTTTACCAAAGGGACCTTTTTCCCTTCCGAGGGAATCAGCTATTTCTTGAGGACTATTTTTTTTATTAAATAAATAAGACAAATTTCCAAAATTACCGGAGTCGGAGGTGCTGCTGTCTGGAATAATTTTAAGATTCATTCCGCTTTCCTGATTAATGGAATCTAAAAAGGCCTGGTTGGAGCTTGTGATTTCATTCTTTAAACTATCACCCATCATGTTTAGTTCTTCAGGTGATTTAAATACAGGATCGATATTAAAAGAGAGACCCCAGAGAAAAAAACTGATAAAGGATAAAAATAGAAAGCCTCTTAATGGAGCGATGTATTTTAATCTTTTACCCTCTATAAATTCTTTCGGAACTTTCCCCGGCTTTATAATCAGTGGCCATAGAGTTCTAAAAAACTTACTGTCGAAGGTAAAATAATCCGAAGCGAAGTCCTTGAAGAGCTCCTTAAATGAAATGTTTAGATCTGTATTTTTTTGGCCGCAATTAGGACAATAGTTTTCATCATTTTTTAAGTTCTCACCACAATTAAAACATTGTTCTGATTTGTTTTGGGCCATTTAAAGTTAAGATTAGCAAATTGAAAGCTACAAAAAGTCGATAAATAATCATATTTAAAGTAGTATTCTAGATGTATATTTGATTTATGGATCTACATCACTCGAAATCGGCCCTATTATATTTTGAAGATAAAAGCTATATTGAAAAGACCTTCAGGCAAATTAAACGCGATTTTGAAATGACAGGTCTTTATATGGAAAATGAAGATATTCTGCCCACATCTTATGCAGCATTGTATTCAATCGTCCTTTTTAATATTCATTCCTTGATCAGGGCGGATAACATTCAGTTAAAAAATCTACTTTATCGAATAGACGTTTCTGAAAAGGAAATTCATAAACGAATGGCAAGTAAAACGGATGCAAAGCTGCAGGAAGAAATAAGTTCACTTATTATTGAACGCTGCTTATTAAAGGTTCTTACAAGGGAAAAGTACAGTTCTTAAATCATAGAGCTTAGACAAGGCTTGTTCAATATTTCCTTTTTTCTAAGGATAAAACTCAAGTTCAACGACCAGAAATAAATTTTGACCATTAGCTGATTTAGCATTGTTTAATCATTGCAAGCAGGCTGTATTTTTAGCAATCCGGGCTGCCAATGCAATCTGTATCGTCGCAATCGGTGAATCCATCTCCATCGTTATCTTCACCATCAGCGCAATTACACTCTATTATTGTAGAATTAATACAATCAAGATCTTCACAATCAGAAAATCCATTGCCATCATTATCAATTCCATCATCGCAGATCTCCGTTGCGCCAGGATAAGCACTAGCACTGTTATCATTAAAATCTGTATTATTAAGCACGTAACCTTCCGGTTGTTCACAAGCCAAATTTGTACTATTCGGATTCCCGAAACCATCTCCATCCGCATCTCGATACCAAGTTTGCTCTGTGCAATCATCTTTCTTTTTACAAGAATCAAAGGCCAATAGTCCCAATATCAAAAAGGCGACTAAAAAAATTCCTTGTTTTGTTTTCATAACATATTTATTTAGTTATCTGCATCCAATAGCATTAGAGTTGTTTCAAAATTTTAACTGCCTCAAATTACAAAATTTAAAATAGAGTGACAATCTAAATTGGCCTTAATACCTTGTTTCTTAGATAAATAATTATCAAATAAACAGTGCTAATCCGAGTCCTGTTCTCATTGAATTAGCACTTGGCTTATGTAAATGGCAGCTTTCTCGCTGGACATATGCTTTTTGTGATCCTGACCCTTACGCTTTTTAACTCTTTACTGTTCGACTAAAAGCTAGGCCAATCCATAGGCAAAATAGACTCCACACAGTCAAGGTTAAATAGGCCGGCCAATCTCTTTCCATCTTAAGTGCGGGCGTTACAACGAAAACCATAATTGCCCCTGAGAGAAAGACTGACCATCGGCCAAACCATCGAGTAGACGCTTACGGATAATAGCCACTCCAGCGATCATGGATGGAATGGCCACTAGTATTGAGCCAAGGCCATAGTCATTATTTAAATTGACAACCGCAGGTGAATCCAAGGGAAACACCCCACATTGTGGCAGAAATTCCTTCGCAGGTTGCTAGGACAACGAAACCGAGAACGGAAAGCATTTAAGACCAACGGGTGACCCCGACAGGATTACTCCCTAAGGTCATGATCATGTAATGCTCCGAATTCCGAAAGAAAAGCCTAAAGCGCTCCGCACTTTTTCCTTTTTACTTCACTATCCTCACTTAAGTGCTGTCGCACTTAGACTCGGCTACTAAAGTAAAAAGCCCATCCGCCTGAGGCCGATGAGCTTTTCTTTCTTAGTGACCCCGACAGGATTCAAACCTGTAACCCTCAGAGCCGAAATCTGATGCGCTATTCAGTTGCGCCACGGAGCCATTGATGCCGCGAATTTAATAAAGTTTTCACGAACTCTCTTCCTATCCCTCGCTATAAATCATTTTTAGCGTTCAAAATGGAGTTTCAGCTATTTTTTTTTCTGTAAAGTACAAAAATGGGAATTTTTCATTTGCACATTTTCTTTATAAAAATTTAACAAAATATAATGTTTTGACTACTTTAAAGTATTCTGACTAATTGTTATTCCCTTTTTGGGAAAATGAACTAAATTTGGAATAGTTATTATTGAAAACGACCTAAAATGCCAACATTATTCAAAGTGTTCATCGTGGAAGACGATGAATGGTACCAGCGAATGCTGGAACATCATATTTCACTGAATCCCGATAACGAAGTAGAGTGCTTCTTTACAGGGAAGGAACTTCTTAAAAACTTATATAAGGACCCTGATCTGATCACCTTGGATTACAGTCTTGGAGATGAAAAGGCAGACGATATTATAAAAAGAATAAAACAGTATGATCCGGATATCCCGGTGGTAATAATCTCCGGACAAGAAAATGTATCTACGGCAGTTGACTTGCTTAAAGAAGGGATCTATGATTATATCGTAAAAGACGAAGACACCAAGGATCGGGTCTGGAATATCATCAAACACCTAAAACAAAATGTCAATTTAAAAGAAGAGTTAAATCAGCTTCGACAAGAAGTTGCTCATAAGTATGACTTTTCATCCACGATGGTTGGCGAAAGTGAGGAGATGCAAAAAGTCTTTACGCTAATGGAAAAAGCGGTGAAGACCAATATTACCGTCTCGATCACCGGAGAAACAGGAACCGGAAAGGAAATGGTGGCGAAGGGAATCCACTATCATTCTAAAAGATCCAAAGGTCCTTTTGTAGCCGTAAATATGGCAGCGATTCCTTCTGAATTAATAGAAAGTGAATTATTCGGACATGAGAAAGGTGCCTTTACCGGAGCGAATGCTCAGCGCATCGGTAAATTCGAAGAAGCAAATAACGGGACCATCTTTTTAGATGAGATTGGTGATCTTGATTTAAATCTACAGTCGAAATTACTTCGGGTATTACAAGAAAAAGAAGTGACGAGAGTTGGCGGTAATAAAAGTATTCCTATAGAAGTTAGAGTGATAGTTGCTACTCATAAAGATCTTATTGAGGAAGTTCAACAAGGAAGGTTCAGAGAAGATCTTTTTTACCGTTTATTGGGCTTACCGATCAAACTCCCACCATTAAACCGAAGGGTAAATGATATTATTTTACTGGCAAAGTTCTTTATCGATGAATTTGTAAAGGAGAACCAGTTAAGTCCGATGACACTCTCTCCTGAATCAGTGAAAAAATTAATGGCCTATAATTATCCCGGTAATGTCAGAGAGCTTAAGGCCATCATCGAATTAGCGGTTGTGATGAGTGAAAAAACGGTGATAGAACCGCAGGACATCATTTTTACGCCTAAAAAGCCAATGGCAAATTTAATGCTAGAGGAAAAGTCATTGCGCAAATATACTTTCGATATTATACAGTATTATCTTGAGAAATATGATGATAATATTATGAAGGTAGCAGATGTACTCGATATTGGAAAATCTACTATTTATCGAATTCTGAAAGAAATGAAGGAAGAAAATGAAGCAGCCTAAGGGGGATATAAATTTCAAAAACCTGTTGGAGATTGCCGGAGGTGATGAAGAATTCATTAGGGAAATGTTGATCCTTTTTTGCAAAAACAGCGTTTCATTGATGAAAGAACTTGACTCTTCTTTTCAGCAAGGTGATTATGAACAGGTCAGCTCCCTTGCACATAAATTAAAATCAAGCATTCAGATCGTAGCTGATAAAGACTTGCATGCGCTGATCAAAAAGATCGAGCTTGAGTCAAAGTCTACGACTGAGCAAAAGGAAATGAAGAAGATGATCGATCTCTTGGGCCATTCAATGACAGGGCTAATTAAGGCCATTGAAAAAAGACTCGAAAACCCTAATAAATTTAATTGACCGGCTGCGTATAAATGGTTTGAGTTGGAAAAGCAAAGGATAAGCCTTCACTATTAAATCGCTTTAAGATAGCAAGATTCACTCTGCTTTGCGTTTCGGGAATTTCATTGCCCGGAAGGATATAATAAATAAAAGTGATTCCTAAGGAAAAGTCCCCGTATTGATCGAAAGTCAACCATGTATTTTCTGACAAAGCGCTATCATTTTCTTTAATTTCTCTCAGAATTTCGATTGCCCTTTCCATTTTATCAGGAGGAGTATCATAGGTAAGTCCTAATTTCAATATAATTTTTCTACTTGGCTCAGAGCTTACATTTTCGACAATATTATCCGTAAAATAGTGGTTAGGAACCACAATGACGCGCCCCTCCAATGTTCGAATGCGCGTTGATCTTACGCCTACTTCCTCTACAATACCATCATAAGAATCGATCTTAATTCGTTCTCCTACCTTAAATGGTTTATCTGTAAAGATGGTAACACCTCCAAAAATATTAGCTACTGTATCCTTTGCTGCCATGGCCAAGGCCAAACCTCCCAAACCAAGTCCGGCCAATAAAGCAGCTACGTCATAACCCGCATTATTCAATGCCAGAATAATACCTAGGATCCAAATGATCGAACGAACCCCTTTTCTCGCGATAGGCACGATCTGATCATCAAAATCCGATTCGGTCTTTTGAGTAAGCGGAGTAATATATTCCTTTATGATCGCATCGAATAAACGAGCAATCAACCAGGTAAAATTGATGGTGATAGCTATATAAATTACTTTATTTATCCATAGCACAAGCCAGTCTGGAAATACGAGTTGCTTAAATGCAATACTGATACCCATCAATACAATAAACACTACAGCCGGTTCTTCCAGCATATCAACGAGTAGATCATCCAGGGTAGAGGAGGTCTTAGCAGTTGCGGTTTTGACAAAGCGCTTTATTATCCAGTAAAGCAACTTGGCAAGAAGAACACTTCCTAAAATTATTAGAAGACTTTCTCCCCAATCTATTATGGTGTTATGGTAATAAGTTTTCTCTAACATATTTAAAAGGATAATTTTGGCGAAATTAAAAAATTACTTTACTAACAGCACTTTTTTGCCGCATTCAGGCAGATTTGGCTTGCAAAAGTAAGCCTCATTTTATTTCTTAATATTTAATTAAACTTAAAGCACAAAAGATTAACAAAGCATTTCTTTAATTTGCTTAAATTTCATGTTATTATGAGTAGTGAACAACGAATTCTTTTAGTTGATGATGAACCTGATATTTTATCATTATTAGAATATAATCTTAAAGCGAAGGGCTATAGTGTAGAGACAGCAACTAATGGGATAGAAGCGATCGAAAAAGCAAAATCTTTTTTACCTCATCTTATCCTTTTAGATGTGATGATGCCTGAAATGGATGGGATAGAAACCTGTGAGAAAATCAGGGTAACTCCAGGTCTGGAAGGG
>JAHECK010000110.1 GCA_024641785.1 Flavobacteriales bacterium
GGACAATATGTGCATTTCGCGAGTTTTACATTAAATAAAAATGATATATCAATGCTTAAGAATTACCTTATCAGATCTTATCAAGTGTACATGTATTCAAGTGGTGAAGCGAGTAATAATGTGAAATATCAGGGCTATATGTATTGTCTTAGCAAAAAATAAGAAAAGAATATGAACCTTTTATTTACCGAATGATTTAAAATTTTAATATAATTCCTCCTTCATGATAGTTCGAAAATTCACTTTCTGTGATATTCACTTTTAAATTACTAGGAACCTGATCCCAGGTTAAATAAAATTCTCCATTGATATAAAAGCCCTCATTGACTAACTGATTTGAGGGGCTCATGCTATAAGCGTTTGTAGGTGATGATGTTCCTGCCGTATTTCCAATAAAAACCATTTCCATTTTACCATCGCCATCAATATCTGTTTTGATCCAATTTAATTCTAAGATTTCATGGTAGCTTCCATCACTTATCATTTCAGATATTTCAGTATTGAAAGAGTTAATAATTTCGGGACTATCTTCAATATTTTTACTAATTGCAAAATGTAAGGATCTAATAATAAGTGGACTTTTACCAATCTCTAGGAATTCGCTGACATCATTTATCTGGTACTTTAGCAGATACTGAATTAATAAATCATCGACTAAGATAAAATCTACTTTTTTTGATAAAAGAGCTTCCAAATTTTTCTGGTCACTTGGGCCTTTTACGAAATCAATTTTTTGATTTTGATTTAATTCCTCACCGTAGGAATAATTTTCAACTACTCCAATTTTAACTTCTCCAAGATCATTAAAGGAAATGGCACCCACATCACTTCCTTTTCTTCCAACTAAAACAAGCTGGTTGAAGAGATAGGGTTCCGAAAAGAGTAGATCATTTGCTCTATCTTCGCTATACCAAAGTGCAGAGCTCCCTGAATATTTCCCACTTTCGATACCTAACATCACATCTTGAAAGTTTTCAATTACAATGTTATTATCGATAGAGATTCTTTCTAATGCGACATTTACGATATCCAAAGCAATTCTTTTTTCGCCTTCAATATTTGTAAAAGGAGGCCATATATCCGAGGCTAATATTAAGTCGTTTTGTTGGCTTTTAGATAGCATGCTAGTTAGCATGAAAAATATAATTAAGAGATTTTTCATTTGAATTAGATTGATAGCTGCCAAAACTAAAAAAAGAAATGAATGAATAACAAATCATTCAATGCATGATTTAGTAAAACTAGATTTTATAAAAGCAAAAGCCCGACTGAATTTCTTCAGTCGGGCTTTTTATTTCCAATTTAAAATCTGGTAATTTTTTCTATTGTAGTGCTTCTATAGAATTGTTGATCAATGCTTTAGCGTAATTTGGATTATGGATCAACGTACTTTGGTCTTCTTCTAAGAACTTATAGTTGTAGATAGCCGCTGCATGTTGAGTAGAAACCACTAATGGTGCACTAGAAGATGCCACTACTGAACCAGTTTCAGTAATATAACCAAGGTTAAATAAGGCTGTTCCTAGTTCTTCCATCAATAACATATTTGCATCTCTAGCAGTTGAAACGAAAGCAGTCATTTCATCATTGTCAGCGATAGTAGTATGACAAGCGATACAACCATTTCTGTTAATAATTTTAGACTCATCTTCCCATTCACCAACACCAACGTTGTTACTGTGCTCTCCTAATGCCATATCTCCACCAGTTCCTTCACTGCTTGCCATATGACAAGAAGTACAGTTTGTGGTTGCTGGATTTGCAGCATGCATAGAGTTTGCGTAAGACATTGTACCATCAAGTTCGTAAGCTCCGCTGTTACCAACACCAGCCAACATATTACCTTGTGGTCCGTGGTGTGGTCCGTAACGAGAACTTGTAATAGATACATCATCAGTAGTAGCAAGATCTAAAACAGGTGAAGCAGGACGAGATTGGTGACATTGAACACATGCATTACCATTACCCATATCAGCTAAATAATCGTTCACTCTGAATGGCACTGGACCTTCAACTGTGAATCCCCAGTCATCAGAAGAATAGGTTTGATGAATTTGGTGACAAGTGTAGCAGTTTGCAGGTAAAGGATTGAATGGAGCTGGTTGATCAAACTCACCAGTAGCAACTACTTCTTGCATACCTTGACTTGAGTGACAATCTGAACAGCCATCACGAGATCCATAATAACCTCCCATATGGGTTCCAGTTACGTGTCCACTAGAAGCCCATTGTGCTTCTTTTACCATCATGTTTTCGTCGGAAGTATGACATTGAATACAGCCAGCAGTACCATCAGTACCGTTTATACCGTTTTCACCATCAGCACCAGCAGGACCAGCAGGACCCGTTGCACCTGTATCACCTTTTTCACATGCGAATCCTACAAAAACTAGTATTGTTAGGATCGATAATAATTTTAAAATGTTTTTCATGTTTCTATATTATTTGTTATTACCAAATTTTCTATAAATGTACTGTAGCATCTTTGACAATACGATGACAAATGCCAATCTAAAAACTGAGTTTTGTCATATTTATGTCACGAAAATAAGATCTAATTTGATTTTAAAAAAGCTATTGTAAATAAAAATCACTTGTTTATAATCATTTTAAATAATTGGATTTTCCTCCTTGCAAGAGCGATTCATTTTTAAGTACTTAAATTTTAGTTATTTAAATTACTTTTCGTGCCATTTTAATTTTAAAAAAGAGAAAAATAACATAGATATAATGGAACCAAACTGCTGATAATAGAATAATCAAAGTGTAAACCATCCAAAGTGGTGCATCCGTATCTCCTAATCCCCGTTGTTTTTCTGGTGCAAGAGGAACGATCATTCCCCAATTGATTTCTCCTTCAGATTCTATATTACCATATATATCATCATCTTCAATTTTTGAAACAATCGTTAAATTACCTATGGTATCTCCCGGCATAGAAACCGGAAATTCAAAGACAACTTTCCCATTTTCGTCAGTATTTTCATTAGCAAAATTTAA
Organism: Flavobacteriales bacterium; assembly: GCA_024641785.1. Classification (GTDB taxonomy): domain Bacteria; phylum Bacteroidota; class Bacteroidia; order Flavobacteriales_D; family JAHECK01; genus JAHECK01. The sequence goes on from JAHECK010000110.1 coordinate 3,001, forward strand.
ATTACTAAATGTACCTTTTACTGAAAGTTTTATTTCCATATCAGAAAGGGGTGTTTTTTGGTTATCAAAAGCCAATTCATTTACATTAACTTCAATATACTTAACAGTATCTTTTTGGAAAAATGAAACTTCCATAGTCGCTTTTTTAATCGTAATAGATTCTTTGTCGCTCTTAATTTGATCATCTCCAACATATTCAGCTTTAAAAGTCATTTGACCTGTCGAATCTCTGAAAATAAGAGGGTCGTCTGAAATATAAAATTTAGCTTCTCCTTTATAATTACTGACTACTTTATCTAAAAGCACATTCGATGTATCACCAACACTATAGATCCAAACAGTGGCATTTTCAAAAGGAATGTAGCGGTCTTCTTTAATTCGCAATGTTAAAAGCAAATACTCAGTAGTATTATTCTTATTGAAATACTCAACTCGAATTTTTGTTGTTTTCTTCTTATCACCTTGAGCAAATAAAGCCGAATTTGAAAACAAAGCGATTATAATAATTATTAAAAAATTTCTGTAGCGCATTTTCATAGGAATTAGCTTTTATTAAATTCTTTTAATTGAGCTTCTTTGAGCTTTCTTTTCATTATTCTTTTCATTACAAGTGTTCTTAATTCAGAATAATCTTTCGTGTCATCTGTTTTAGTTAGTGTTATAATGGGAATGAATTTTGAAAATAGGAAGAAAAGCAGGCAGAATAGGGCAACTCCAGAAAAAGTGAGCAACCATTCGATCAGTGTTGGACTATAATGAATGTATTCTGATCGCATATCCTGAAGCGGTAATAATGGAGTTTCAAGGGTTGGTATAATAATAAGGTATCTTTTTATCCAAAGGGCCAGAACAGCAACTGCTGAAACAGCAGTGATGCTATTTATATTTCTGAATCTTGGAATGAGAATGACTATTATTGGTAATAGCACTCCGATAATAGCAGCAAAGAAAAACAACCACCAATATTCGTTCACGTCGAAAAGCCTATAAAGAACTTCCATTTCCCATGTTTCAGAACCATACCAGCTTGTTAAATATTCACTGAAAGTGAAATAACCATACAATGCACCAAGAATCATTAGAATTATTCCGAGGTAATTGAAGTGTATTTTAGTTATATAAGCTTCAAGATGATAATATTTTCTGAAGACCCACATCGCGATGATGAGTACTCCCGTACCTGAAAAAACTGCTGCAACAACAAAATAGGGAGCGAAAATAGTACTGTGCCATCCAGGTCGAAGAGTCATTCCAAATATCCAAGCTAAAACAGAGTGCACAAGAATGGCTAGAGGAATGATAATAGCAGACATAATATTAAGTCCTCTTTCTAAATATCGATTTTGTTTCGGTGTTCCAATAAAATCGAGGGCTAAAAATTTATAGATTTTATGTCTCCATTTACTTTTAAAGGGATAATCGCGTAAAAGCGCAAGATCACGGATAGATGCCAGATAAAGAAAAATAATACTTCCTATTAAATAGGTCGTTATGGCTAAAACATCCCAAATTATTGGAGACTGGATTCTTCCATATAGGGCTAAATGATCTAATCGATCTAATCGACCCATGCATAACAGTATATAAGCAGGGCCTATAATAGTAGATATCACTGTTATTATTTCTGCAATTCTAATGATAGGAGTACGCCATGGGACTCCCAAAAGATGAAGAATTCCGGATATCAAAGCTCCGGCATAACTAATACCAATAAAGAAAATAAAATTGACAATATATATTCCCCATACCACATTGTCCCGCATTCCGGTTACGATATGTCCTTCAATAATCTGGACAATTAAGGCATATAATCCTCCCAATATGAATATGGATAATATGATAAGTTGAATGATACCTGATTTACTAATGCTTACCATTTGAGCCGCAAAGAAATTAAGTGCTCTGGTCGTTTTTGGGTCTTGATCCATGGTTATTAGTGTTTTTTAACGGTTGAAGATTTAAAAAATTTAATTTGTTCCTCGCTGAGGTTTTCAAAGCCATCTTCATAATCAAATATTCTATTTACAGGAGGCAGATAATATACATTAGGTTCTGTGCCTAATTCGGCCATATAGTGATATCCGGCGCGATCATGAATTAATTTACTAAAGCGAAATGATTCATTACCATTTGTGACAATGTCTTCATTTTTATCTCCAAAATAGATGACTCCGTTCGGACATCCGGTTACGCAATCAGGGAGAATTCCTTTTCGGGCCATATCGGGACAAAAATCACATTTTCCAACCGTTCCAACTTTACTGGGAACGCTGGATTCAGGCGAATAATCTCGCTTAGCCATTTCCTCAGTTAATTCTGCTTCTTTCCATTGAAAAACTCTTGAAGAATAGGGGCAAGCGGTCATACAGAATTTACAACCGATGCAACGTTCATTATCGATCAAAACGATACCATCAGTTCGTTTATAAGTTGCTCCAACAGGGCAAACTTTTACGCATGGCGGTTGATTGCAATGGAAGCAAGGTTTCGGAAACCAATAAGGAGCGGTGTCATTGCTATCTTGCATAAGAAACACTTTCATCCATTCATCTTCTGTGGATAAACCATGCATTTTCTGACATTTTGAAACACATTTTCGAGCGTTTTTACATTTTGCCAGATCGATGACCATTACAAAGGACTTACCGGGTATCCCTTTTCTAACATTAGGCGATGCCGTGGGTGTCATAGCCGATTTTTTTACCTGAACCAACTGTCCGTCGGATGATAATACCGAAACGGTTTCGCCTTCTTCTTCGTCATTATTACATGATTGGGAGAGGAGCCCAATACCGGTAATGGCACCTAAGGCAAGGGGTATTGTATTGCAAAAAAACTTCCTTCTAGATTGTGTATTTTTTCCGTCTTCCATAATTCAAAAGAGTGTTAAAATAAGCGTTATTTGTTATTATAAAATAGCTGTCATTTGGACTTTTTTTCATCCATAGTTTATCTATCAGAATTGGAGAAATTGGTGCCAGTGGTGACATAAACATTATAAATAATTGAAAGAATATCTATAATAATTTGAGAATATTTTTTTAAGAAGAAAGACCTATAAAAGGATGTTTATAAGTCTATTTATAACTTTCCGTTATGAGATTTGAAGATCTTGACACCTTCAATGTTTAAGATTTTTTTAGAAATGATATTTGATGGGAAAATAATGCTGAGAAAGTTGGCAGAAAAAAGAAATAAAAAGTAGTTTATTTCATCTCTTATTAAAGCACTAAATAAGTAACAAAACCGATGCAAGTTTTTTAGTTTCATCTACAGCTTATTGATAGGTATAAGATAATGATATTTAGTAGATTAACAAGAATAAAGTGAATAAAAGAAATAATTTTGTTTAAAAAAGAACGACTTTTTTAATATGTGTTTGATATAGTACAATTAATATAAGTTGGGGATAAACTAAAGCAAAAAAAAATGCAGTCAAACCATGGGTTCAACTGCATTTCTAAAAAAAATATCTTGGTTTTATTCACCCATAGTTCTCATGTAGTTAACAATAAACCAAATATCTTCATCACTTGTGATCTTTTTAGAAAAATCAGGCATATCATTTCTTCCCATTTTGGTTTTATAGAATAAAGCCCCATCTGTTTGAGCTTGAAACTCTTCAGAAGAAAAATCACCTAGATCGCCTTTTTGCTCAGCCGCTTTTGGTCCATCACCTAAACCTTCTTTTCCATGGCATGATTTACAATGTTTAGCATAAAGCTCAGATCCAATATCCAGATTATCTTCATCAGCAGCATCTGTTGGATTTTTCATCGTATTGAATTTAGCAGGTACAACCCACTCGTCTTGAACAACGTTAAAAGCATAGAGTCCAAAAATTAGACCTCCCAGAATTAATACGTTTTTTATTTTTTTCATGATTTATATATTTTAATTAAATTAAATACTAATAGTCCTATTACAAACCATATGCCTAATATCACTAAATTCGGGAATATCCACAAAAATAATGGGGTTTTATTTGGAGGCGACCACATTGTTCTTTTGTCATAAGTGGATTGATCCTCGATTACTTTACCAATAGGCGCTTCAAAAATATTTTTTACAATTCCATATTTTTTACTGTCCAAAATAATTTGGAAAGTCAATATCCCATCAATTCCGGGAATTGGATCTGTGATTTCGATCGATACAGCGCCTTCGTCATCGGTTTCATAGGATGATTCTCCAATAGTTAATGGGGCAAATAATCGTTGAAGCTGAAGTTTTAGATCTTCACCTTCAATTGGATCTCCTTTAGCATCTGTAAGTGTAGCATTGATATAATTTACACTATCAATAACAACCGCTTCGGCTAAAATAGTAGAAAGATAAAATTTAACTGATTTATCAGCATCTTCAAACTTCTCATCGTTTTCTATAAAGACAACATATTCGAACTTAATGAGACTGTCTTTTAAATGATCTTCGATTTCAACTGTAAATTCTGCATTTCCCTTTTCATTTGTAAGGGTTTCTCCTTTAAAAGCTAAAGAATCATTTTCAAGTTGTTCGTAGATATTTAATTTAAGATCAGTAGCTGGTTCATATCCATCTTCTCCTTTAAACTTAACATTAATAGATAAAAAGGAATGATCATTTACGATGCTAATATAGTCTACTGATAATCTGGCTTTATATTTTTCATCATCTGCTTTTGATACTGGAATAAAAATCAATAAGCAAAAGGTCACAAAAATCAATTTCACGACGGTGTTTTTTATATTTTCTCTCATGATTGCTTTGATTTTTCATTAGGTAATATTCCTCTTTCTTTAGCTGTTCTGTACATCGGAATGATAGGGAGATATCTTACCAAAATAGTAATAATCAAAAGTGCCATAGCGAGTGTAGCACTTACGATCGCCCATTCATGTAAACTTGGAAAGTAATGATGCCAAGATTCTGGTACTCCTTGTACAGGTAAAAAAGGATGAAGTAAACTAGGAACAACGATCAAATATCGTTTCCACCAGGATGTTATAACCACTAAAATTGCAATTAGAAATAAAGGAAGTGGTTTCCTACCTTTTTTAAATAGAAGAACAATAATAGGAATAATCAATCCTCCAATCGTAACAAACCAGAACATAGGAGCATAATGTCCGGTGAAAAGTTCTCTAAGATGTGCTTCTTCTGCTTTAGGAGCCGTAAATGCCGGAAGCATATATTCATTTATATTAAAATAGAGATAGATAAGACAAGCAAAAACTAAAATTTTACCCAATTTATCATAGTGATCTTGTGTTATATAATTTTGTAAATGATAAATTCTTCTTAGCACAATCGTTACTGCGATCAAACCTCCAACTCCAACGACAAAAGCACCTGATATAAAGTAAGGGCCTAAATTGGTACTGTCCCAACCTGTTCTGAATGTGGTAGAAAATAACCAGGCATCAACGGTTTGAAGAATAAGCGCAACAGGAATAATTAAAATAGCGACCATTTGAATGGATTGTTTTTGTAAAGCCCATTGTGCTTTACTTCCTGTCCATTTTAATGAAAACCATTTATATAATTTCCCCAAAAAATTATCCTCCTTATGATTGTCTCGTAAAATGGCGAGATCTGGAAGCAGAGGTATAAATAATATCAATGCACTAATTGCGATATAGGTTGTAATAATAACAACATCCCAGGTAATCGGCGACTGAAGTCTTCCATGAATAAATAAATTCAACAAACGATCAGGTCGGCCCATATCTATAATAATGGTCAATCCGGCCATAACGATGGCAGCAAAACCAATAATTTCAGCAATTCGAACAAGAGGTGTTCGCCAGGCACTTCTGGATAATCTCAATATAGCTGCTGTGAGGGAGCCCACAAAACTAATAGCAACAAAGAAAACAAAGTTGGAGATATATACTCCCCATAAAACGTAATCTCTCATGTTGGTGACAACTTGACCTTTAATGATTTGGTCAATATATGCGGCAACACCAATAAGGACAACAATAACTAAAAAGATAGTCCAATAAACCCCTTTTTTAGTGAATTTGCGTGGTGATAATTCCGCTATTAAATCTTCATATTTAGACATAATTACTCAGGTTTTTTTACCGATTCAAACTCATTATAATTTTCTAAACCATCTATAAATTTATCTGTTCTATTTACAGGTGGTAGATAAAATACACTTGGCTTAGTACCAAGTCCTTCCATTAATCGATAACCCGATTTGTCTTTTAAAAGCTTACTGAGTTTAAATGATTGTTTACTTCCGTTTGTAACAGTGTCTTCATACATGTCTCCAAATAAGAACACATCATTTGGACAAGCTGAAACACAATGTGGCATCTCACCCTGATCAATCATATGAGGGCAGAAATCACATTTATCAACCGTTCCTTTTACACTTGGAAATCCGGCATGTTCAGGCGTATATATCGGTTTATGGTCTTCTGTGTCCATTGCCCATTCCTGATCAGGTTCAGACCAATTGAAAACACGTGTTCCATAAGGACAAGCGGCCATACAAAAACGACAACCGATACAGCGCTCATTATCTATCAATACGATTCCATCTCTGCGTTTAAATGTAGCATCTACCGGACAAACCGTTACACAAGCAGGTTCATCACAATGCTGGCAGGTAGTTGGCATCCAATAAGGCGCAGTATCAATATCTTCCTGCATTTTATACACTTTTATCCAGGCATTTTGTCCGGTTATATAGTGGTTTTTATTACAAGAATCCTGGCATTTTAATGCATTTTTACATTTTGCCAGATCCACAACCATAACGAATTTCTTTCCGGGTATCCCTTCACGAATTTCACTATAGGATTTGGAATGGCTTCCACAAGATTTACTT
>JAHECK010000111.1 GCA_024641785.1 Flavobacteriales bacterium
AATGTTCTCCATCTCCATGGAGAGCTATTTAAAGTAAGAAGTACAAAAGATGAAAACCTTGTATATTCTATAGATGGATGGGAGTTGAAATGGGGAGATCTGTGCGAATTGGGTTCACAGCTAAGACCCCATATCGTTTGGTTTGGCGAGTCTGTCCCCTTGATTCACAACGCAATTCAACTCTCTAAAAGCGCCGATATTTTTGTAGTTATTGGCACGAGTCTCGCAGTGTATCCTGCCGCTTCCCTTATCGAATTTGTAAATCCTAGAGTTACAAAATTTATTATCGACCCCTCAATTCCGCCCATTTATAGCATCCAAAATATCCATCCTATCGAAAAAGGTGCAGAGGAAGGAACTACCGAATTAAAAAAACTGCTTAAAGAATTTTACTGATCTTGCATTTCAATTAGCTTTCCTTTATAATAGATCGCCCAACTCTGATTACCATACCGAATAGTAATTATATCCCGGTTTGTATACACATTTCTGAGAGTTTCATTTATTATAAATTTCCTTTCGCCGGCCATTAAAGCCTGAATTTTCAAATTATCGTCGAGATAGGCCATTGTGCTCCAATCCCATTCAATAGATGGCGGAATATATCGGGTGAGTTCTGTTGTAACTCCATTATAAAAAACATTCAAAAAACCAGCATTATTAAATGCAACTAAACTGTCTTTTACATCAAAATACTCAGGAACATAATTAAGAACTTTGTACTTGTCTCCATTATAAAAAACAATAAATTCTTGATTTTGATTTACATAGGCAACGGTTCCGTGCCCCACTTTATAAGACACAGGCGGTAAGGTTTCGAGGTCATAAATATCCCCCTTAAAAAAGGCCTTAAAAGTGTTTGTTTCATCATCGGTATAAGCGACGATGTCGGCATTAACTTTAAAATCAACATTTCTTATAACCGTCGATAGATCAATGTAATCGCCTTTATAAAAAACAGTAAATGTAAGCTGGTACTTATCAATAAATGCAAAAATATTATTTCCCACTTCAAAATCCGTGATCGGAATTTCAACTAAACCATCTCCCAGATTATAGGTCTCGTCATGATAAAAAATATGAAATTCTTTATAATTTGAATCATAAAAAGCAACGATACTATCGGAGCCTTTCCAGGCTGTGACATTATTTCCAAGGTTTGTTAAAACACCATTATGCCATACTTTTATCTGCTGATATTTTTCAAATATTAAATAATCGTCGCCTGCTTCATAACTTAAAATAACACCCGGATCTAATGTTTCCACTTTCCCTTTATAATAAACTTTAAGGTTCCCAACATTATCGATATAGGCTAAATAATTAGGCCCTATTTTAAAAGATTGAGGCGGCATGACTTCGAGAACATCAGTTCTTCCATCATCAAATACAATAAAATAATCTCTGAAATTTATGTAAGCTGAAATTTTTTGTGCCTGTATTTCTGTTCCTAGATAGCTAATGAATAATAGTAGTAGTAAATGCTTTTTCATAGGGTTTATTTTAGATCGAGTATCAGACAAAGGTAATGCCAAAAGATAATAATAAAATAAATGCAAATAGCACTTCTTTTTAAATCAAGTTTTATTAGAAATATTCACTTCCCCGAAAAGTTTTGACCCATTTTTAATTGATGCTTTTTATAAAAATTAACCACTGAGGGCACTAAGTAGGCTCCAAGGTCACAAGTATTATAAATGCTTTTATGCTTAGGCATTTAGAGAGGTCTCTTAGTGAACTATGAGCCTACTTTGCATCATTGTGGTTAAAAATAGCAGGGACATACATTTTTTTTTCCTACTTCACTCTTCCAACTTTTTTATGCCGGCTCTACCCAATCACCATAATTCTTGATCAATTCAACCAATTCATCTACCGCACCCGAACTTGGAATATTCTTTTTTACGACTTCTTTTTCTTTATAAAGTGTAATTAAACCTTTTCCGGTTCCCACGTAACCGTAGTCCGCATCAGCCATCTCCCCGGGTCCATTTACTATGCAACCCATAATTCCTATCTTAAGACCTTTTAAATGCTGTGTTTTTGCTCTTACTTTAGCGGTAGTTTCCTGAAGATCGAATAAGGTGCGGCCACAACTCGGACAAGAAATATATTCTGTTTTGGAAATTCGTGTTCTTGTGGCTTGTAAGATTCCGAAAGAAAGTGAATTTCGATTATGGCAATTAAGACTTTTGTCACTGATCCAAATACCTTGACCCAGTCCTTCATTAAATAACCCTCCAATATCCGTAGAAGCATATAACTGAACATTTTCGGCATCGGTATTTTCAAGATACTTCCTAAAAATAACAACCGGATTTTGGACTTTAGAATTTATCAGCTTCATAAATCCAGCCCTTAAATGAGGCATTGCATGTTCATTATTAGAGCTTAATACAATAACGCATTGAGGATCCTTATTCAATAATGAAAAAAGTTCAGGATTCAATTCATCCACTTCTATGCTTAAAAAATGAGGGATATGCTTTTTCTTAAACGCCTGATATTCAACAAAATTTAAAAGAGGATAAGTGTTCGCTTTTGTCTCTTCCCAATTCTTAAGTTCTTGAATTACACTTAAAGTCCCAGGTATTTCGAAATCGAGTTTATTCTTCCCTAAAAAGATAAAATCAGAAGCATTGTCCTTGATATTCCATTTATCTAATTCAGGTTTATATACATATCCAATGTTTATTAAACTGCACTGAAAGATCCCTTCTCTATGCGAATAATCGGAGATCACACGAGGAACATTATTTCCTCCAATATTCAAAACGGATGCACTTCTAAAAACAGAATATTCAAAAGGATTAATCGGGTTTGGAATAACTGCTTCTATTTTTTTATGTCCCGGTCTGTTTTTATAACGATCGACCAATTTAATTGCAACCGGCATTTCAAATTCAGGCTCTTCGGTCAATGATACACGAACCGTATCACCAAGTCCATCTTCTAATAAAGTACCAATACCTACTGCCGATTTAATTCTTCCATCTTCACCTTCTCCTGCTTCTGTTACTCCAAGATGCAGCGGATAATTCATTCCTTCTTCCTGCATCTTTACCACCAGTAAACGATAGGCTTCGATCATCACTTTCGGATTGGAAGCTTTCATGCTCAATATGATCTGATGATAATCCAGGCTTTCACAAATTCTAACAAATTCTAAAGCGGATTCAACCATTCCTAAAGGAGTATCTCCAAATCGACTCAATATACGATCGGATAAAGACCCATGATTTGTTCCAATTCGCATAGCAGTTCCATGACTTTTGCAAATCTTAACCAAGGGAGAAAAGCGTTCTTTAATTCGCTTAAGTTCGCTATGGTAGGTCGCTTCGGTATATTCTATTTCTTCAAAGCGCTTTTTATCAGCATAATTACCGGGGTTTACCCGAACTTTTTCGATCAGAGTAGCTGCAATTTCCGCCGCTTTTGGTGTATAATGAATATCAGCTACTAATGGAGTGTCATAGCCTCTTTTTAAAAGTTCTTCTTTGATGTTTTTTAAATTATTCGCCTCTTTAATTGAAGGTGCCGTTATTCTAACCAACTCACAACCTGCCTCGATCATTCTTATTGATTGCTCAACCGTAGCTATGGTATCCATAGTATCGGTGGTGGTCATCGATTGAATTCGAATTGGATTAGCTCCTCCAAAACCAATTTTCCCAACCATTACTTCCCTGCTCTGATAGCGGGAATAGTTAAAAATATCTCTTGAATAATTTTTCATCGCATTTATGGTCTCAAATTTACTTTGAAAAGATGGTATTACTAAAATTCTTAATAAAAAAAACCGCATTCATTAAAACGCGGTTTTCAATACTATAAAAAAGTTCTTTTAATAACTTACGCTGAAAGAGCCGGCAGTAACCTCAGCCGTTTCTGCACCATTATCTGCGGTGAAATTAAAAGTTCCTGAAAGGGTTTTTGCCGCTTTATTATGACTTACTATTACAACCGCTCCTGCTGTTGCTGTAAATAAAGATGGACTTGCAGAAGAATTATTAAGTGTAGCTGCAACACCACTGGTTGGAATAGCGTAAGTTCCCGGATCAATGTCAGCAGCAAAAGTAATTGAGATCTGCATACCTGACGCTGTTCCTGATATATTCATTACACCCACTGCAATAGTTGAATTAGTTGTTGGGCTAACTAATGGACTGCCATCCACCGTTGCAGCAAAAGAAAGAACCTGAGGATTACAAGCAACACATGTACCACCGCAATCAACTCCTGTTTCTGTTCCATTTATTATCTGATCCGTACAGCTTGCAGGACAAGGAGGGCAATTACCACCACAATCAACACCTGTTTCTAATCCATTTTGAATTCCATCATTACAAGTAGGACACAAAGGACAAGGACCACCGCAATCAATTTGTTGTTCACCTTGATTTAATATTCCATCAGAACACGATGCAGGACAAGGAGCACATTCATCTCCTCCACAATCAACACCTGTTTCGTTTCCATCTTGCACACCATTAAAACATGGTGGTATTTTATTTGCTTCAGGTTGACATGATACTAATAAAAACATCCCTAAAGCAAATACTGAAAAAAGACTTGTAATTTTTCTCATCATTTATTTATTAAAAAATTCATTATCACTTTGCTAAATCAAGTAATGGCGAATATAAATATTAATTTTTATCCATTACCTTCGAATTTAAAGCTATTATCGATTTGAAAATAAGAAGCGCAAATACTAATGATCTAAATCAAATACTCGACTTACTAAGCTTAGTCATTCGCCATATGGACGAAAATAGGCTTGAACAGTGGCCTAGTTGGTATCCAAATAGAGAAATAATTATTCAAGATATCACAAAAAACCAGCTATTTGTTGCAGAAGTAAGTGGAAGAATTAGTGGAATGATATGCCTTTCTCCTGAATTTCCATCGGAATATGAAAGTATACATTGGAAAGAAAAAAAACCTAAGGTTAATTCCATTCATCGACTGGCTGTGGATCCAAACTATAAAACACTTCAATTGGCCAAATTATTAATGTCATTTGCAGAAGAAAAAGCTAAATCAGAGGGATATACTCTTATTCGTTTGGATACTTATTCACTAAATCTTGCCGCAAATCGTTTCTATACAAAAATTGGTTATCATTATTGTGGTCAAATAAACCTTGAGTTTATGCCCGAAAAGTATAATTGTTATGAGAAAGCCATCTAATAAAGTGCTAATTTTAAACCACTATTTCTAGCTCAAATGACCTTTAAATTTATTAGATTCTTTTTTGTTTTTGCCTTATTGTCTCTTTCGCTTAGGGCACAATCACAAAACTTTGGCGGGAATCCGAATAGAATAAAATACCAACAAATAGATAATGATACGGTTCGAATTATTTTTCCTGAAGGACTGGATTATTGGGCACAACGTGTAGCCAATTTAAGTTTATACCAAGCTTCTATGCTTGACTCTTCACTTATTGTAGCTCCTTTCAAAACCACTATTATCATTCGTAATACAAGCACCATTTCAAATGGATTTGTAGCTTATGGACCCTATCGAAGTGAATATTTTTCCACGGCTCCTATTTCTCAGTTTTCAGGTGCTTCTCCCTGGGTCGATCTTCTCCATATTCACGAATACCGTCATATTTTACTAGAATCAAAAGTAATGAATGGAAGAAAATGGGCTCCGGAACATATCCTTTTGGGTCAGTATGGTTGGTCGGTGGTTAATTTTGCGCTTCTTCCAAACTGGTATTTCGAAGGAGATGCAGTAAAAACAGAAACGCTTTATAGTTATACAGGTAGAGGAAGAGTGCCTCGCTTCTATATGGAAATTCCGGCCCTGAGAAAAAATGGAAAGAAATTTACTTTCGAAAAAATGCGAGCCGGTTCTTATAAAGATCAAGTTCCAAATCACTATTCACTAGGCTATCATATGACTTCTTATATGGAAGTCTTAAATGGGAAATCAGCATGGAATGAAATCACAAACCGTTCGATCAAAAAATATGCACTCATAAGTAGAAGTGAAAAAAAATTGTACGGCTTAACTAATCGATCGCTTTACGATAGCACGATGAGCTATCTCGATTCATATTTTGAAGATAGTATTGCATTAAAAGATAGTATCATAAGAGGCTATGATCCTTCTAATTTTACTAACTATGAATTGCCAAAAATTTTAAGCGATGGCAGAGTCCTTTATTTAAAAGGAGATCAAAAGAACATTCCCGCCTTTTACATTTTCGATGGGGAAAAAGAAAAAAAATTATATGTCCCTTCTATGATCCACAACGATCATTGGTATGATGTTAAAGAGGATCTGCTTCTTTGGACCGAATATCTTCCTGACCTACTTTGGCAAAATGAAGATTTTTCCAGTTTAAAAATTTTAAATATTAAAAGTGGAAAAGCAAGTTACCTTGGAACTATTAAAAGCAAATTCTTTTACCCTAAGTGGGCTGAAGATGATTCGAATATTGGAGTCATCGAAAGCAATGAGAATACAAAGCAATTCCTTGTTCTTTTGGATATAAATGGAACAGAATTAAAAAGATATGAGATCGAAGAAGGAACTTTTATATCTTCCATTGTAAGGATTATAGGTAATGAATTTTGGATCGTAAAAAACAATGATGAAAAGGCGCAATTAGTTTCTATTAATATTGAAACAGGAGAAAATAAACCGCTTTCACAAGCCTTGGCCGCCTCTATTAATCACCCTGTTTATAATGATGGTTTCATCTATTTTTCGAGCAATGTGGATATTCAAGAACAGATCCTTAGTCTCAATATAGATAAACAGGAATTTAAAATCATGACCGATGCACCCTTTAGAGCGATCGATCCGGCCATTAAAAAAAATAAACTCATTTATATCGCCTACGAAGGTGCCGGTTATTCCATTCGTGAAAAAGACCTCCAAGCCATCGAGACTTTTAGTCCACAGGATCCTACGATCGCTTTTTATTCCGAACTAGAAGGAGATAATTTCACTTCTATATTGAACGATGTCCCTCAAATAAATTATCCAACGAAAAAATTCAAAAAGAGCAAAGAGTTTCTTCAATTCCATAGCTGGATCCCCTACTTTATTCCACCCAATTTTGGACTTACTTTATTAACTGCCAATAAAATTGGGACTTTTGAAGGGGAGCTTACTTATGTTTACAATACCAATGAGGGTGCTTCTCAATTTATTGGACAGGTAAATTATGCTCAGATCTATCCAAAATTATTTGTAGGTGCATCTTATACGCTAAATAGAAACGCTAATAAGACTCAATTTCCTTTTGATCAGGTTAATTCCAGTTTTAATGGTCGAAATTGGAACGAAAGTGACTTTTTTACAGGAGCTGTTCTCCCCTTTTATTTAAGTCGAGGAAAATGGAATCGCTACCTTTCTTTTGAGACATCAGTTCATTATCTAACAGCTTACTATAACGAGTATAATAGTCAATTTCAAGATCTTTCATTCCCCTTTGAAAATAGCCGATTGTATTTTTACAATTTTATTCGACAAGCGAGAAGACAGATCAGACCCAGATGGGGACAAAGCATTCTACTCGATCAATCCCAATCCTTTGATCCGGCGATCGCTTCAGAATTTTATGTATTGTCTTCTTTCTATTTCCCGGGATTATTTAAGACCCATAGTTTTTTGATCTCACCCTCCTATAAATACGAACCTCAGGATCTGCAATATTTCTATCTCGATCCTTTTCCTTCGTCTTACGGATATATCAAATATGGCGCTTTAAACGCTTATCGATTATTAATTAAATACTCGATGCCTTTATGGTATCCAGATGTTGCCATTCCGGGTCTTGCATTTTTCCAGCGATTATATGCAAGTGCCTTTCTTGATCAATCCTATTTTACCAGCCCTGGTTATATAAGCGAAACACAAGTCTCTTTTGGTATTGAGTTGAATGTAAACATGGTTATCTTAAGAATTTTACCCTTTGAGATAGGCTTAAGGTCCTTTTACCTGCTAAATCCAACCATTGACCAGGACCCTTTAGGATTCGAATTGCTTTTCTATGGTTTTTCGTTTTAATTTGATGAGCTAATATTATAACGACCAAAACAAGCATCATGAAAACAAGCTACTTAAGTCTATTATTAATTTTATTTATTTCATTCACCGGCTTTGCACAGAGTTATAACAGTAATGAACTAAATCAACTAATTAATGAATCGGTAGATCAAGCTTCTTCCGAAGAAATTCAAAAAGGATTAGATGCATTGCAAAACGCAATGATGAACGGTTCAAAAGTAGAGGTCGCAGATCAATATTCTTTTCAAACTTCTGTAGACATAACTTTAACCACCTTCAATTCGAAGAAAAACACCAATGAAATGAATATGCGGATGCTCTTTCCATCTGAAGGAAGTTATTATGGTATTGAACTTCTCGAAGTAAAGGATAGTAAAGGTGAAATGCCCGAAACCTTTATGGTTTTTGATTATGCAAGTCTTAAAATGGTAAGTTTAATGAATATGTCGGGTCAAAAAATGGGCTTTGCTATGGCGCTTAAAGAAGACCAAATTGAAGAGTGGATGAAAAGCGAAAATGAAGATGAAGCAGATAAATCGGAATTTACAAAGACGGGTAAAACAAAGGAAATTTTAGGCTATACCTGCGATCAATATACCGTATCTAGTGAGGATGGAAATGGAGAATTTTGGATAACCAATGATGCAGATCTTCAAATTGGATTGGCCTTAAATGCAATGTCTCAAAATTCGAAAGGAAAAAAAGGCTATGATATGCCGGAAGACTATCCTGAAGGCGCTATTTTAGAAATGACCTATGCCGATAATAAAGGGGAAGGAATGAAATGGTTGGCTACTTCTATCGATAAAAATTCAAATCGTACTATCCAAACCTCCGACTATTCCTTTATGAGTTTCGGAAATTGATCATTCAAAATACAGTTAATTTCTTGGTGAAAAATAATTAGCAATAGCTCGCGTTAGGTTAAGCTAGGGACTATTTTTGTAAAAAATCCGGGAAATGAAAGATCTGAAGAACGAAAGACTGATTAAACTTAATGAAGCATTTAAAAAACTTGAGTCCGGAACGATCGATAATGAAACCCTCCAAAATGCAGTAAAACTGTCGAGAGAGATCTATGAACAATGGGTCATTGTTAAACACGAATTTCAATTTGAAGAAGAAGATCCGATCGTTGATTCTTTTAAAAATACATTTAAGCAAAAGGAGATAGATAATAAAATCGTTGAGGAATCTCAGGTTTCGGAGCTTATCCAAAATGAAAAAGAAGCGATTAGAATCTCCGAAAACCAAACAACATTAATTGAAATTATCGACGAAATTCAAGAAGATCAATCGATAAATGAACGAATTTCTCAAGGAAAATCAAAAGAATCTCTCGCGCAAAAACATGCTAAAAAAGCCATAACGGACATTGAAAAATCGATTGGTTTAAATCAGCGTTTCAGCTTTATAAAGAACCTTTTTGAAAATGATAAGGAAGCTTATAATGAAGCGGTTTTAAAATTAAACTCCTGCGCAAGTTTTATCGAAGCCGATGATTATATCCAAAATGTATTAATGGATAAATTTAAATGGGATGAGAATACGGTTCATGTAATTAAGTTTATTGAGTTGATTGAAAGAAGGTATTTGGTTTAAAGGAAGTGGATGAGTAAAAGAGTGCATGAGTATGTAAGGCTCTCAAATATTCGCTCGCTTTACATACTTTACTAAACTGCTGCTAGGACTCAAAGACACG
>JAHECK010000016.1:0-34474 GCA_024641785.1 Flavobacteriales bacterium
CCTGTAATTACCGAAGTCGCCAACCCTCAGCATGTTGATGTCGCTTTGAAAGCAGGAGTAGATATGCTTTGGATCGGAGCTCGAACAACCGTAAATCCATTTAGCGTTCAAGAAATTGCTGACTCTTTAAAAGGAATTGACATACCAGTTTGGGTAAAAAATCCCATCCACCTCGATCTCCAATTATGGATAGGAGCGCTAGAACGCATGTCTAATGCCGGAATCACTAAACTTGGTGCTATTCATCGTGGCTTTACTTTCGGGAATGGAATGAAATACCGAAATAATCCATTATGGGAAGTCCCTATCGAATTAAAACGCTTATTTCCTGATCTGCCAATCATAAGCGACCCTAGTCATATTGGTGGTAAACGCGATTTAATTGCTTCCCTATCTCAACGAGCGATCGATCTCAATATGGATGGATTAATGATCGAAGTTCATCCAGATCCGGATCGAGCTTTAAGCGATGCTAAACAACAGATCCGGCCAAAGGAATTAATAAAAATTCTTGATCAGCTCATTTATAAAAGAGATTTTTCTCTGGATTCAGATTTTCAACATCAATTGACAGATATGCGAATTGAAATTGATGAATTAGATGAAGAATTGATTCACTTACTTAAAAAACGATTGACTATTGTAGATAAAATAGGGGTCTTTAAGCAAGAGAATAATGTGACTGTTTTTCAATTGGATCGCTGGATCGAAATATTAAAGTCGAGAGGGGAATTAGCACAAAAATTAGGCCTGGATGAATCTTTTATTGTTGAGGTTTTAAAAGCAATACATAATGAATCCATCCGTTTACAAACCGGCATTCAACTTAAAAAAAAATAAGTTTAATCTAAGCAAATTAGTATTTTCAATAGCTCAATTTTATACCATGAGATTTTTTTATATCACCATAGTTATCTTTTTTCTTTTTGCCGCTTGTAAAGAAGAAGATCATAATTCGGATATCAATGCTGTTTCAGATCTGGAAAAGGTATCCGGAGAGTTTTTTATAACATCAGCTTCCATTAATTTAAAAGGCGCAGATTTTCAATCAGATAAAATGGCACGTAGCGGAACTTACTCTATTCGTGTAGATAGTCTCCCAAAAAATGCACTTCAGGGAACGGCCGATAATATAAAAATTGGTGATGAGATCCATTTACAGATCTGGAGGAGTGGAAAAGGAAAAAAGAACGGAAAAATCTTTCTGCAAATTGGGAATCAAATCTATCTAAGCACCTCAAAAGCAATAAAAACGGATGGGGATTGGGACTTACTCGAGTTTGACTTTGCTATTCCAATGGAGTTTAAAGGAGATGGAATGCGATGGTATGTTGCAAATACCGGAACAGATGAGGTCTTCTTCGATGATTTTAGCTTAAGTGTTAAGAGAAACAATGGTTTAGTTATAAAAACGCATCCTGATCTTCCGAAAATTAATCTTGAAATAGATCCGGAAGGCCTTGAGAAAATAGAAGAAAAAAGACTTTTTGCACTTGAAAAAGGGGTTCTTCTTTCTTCTAGTGATGATTATGTGAAAACAAAGATCTCTTGGAATGAAGAAAAAAAGAAGGCCAAAGTGCGTTTAAAAGGAGATTGGACCGATCATTTATTTGGTCAGAAATTTTCGTTGCTTATAAATTTATCTAAAAAAGAAACTCTGGGAGGCTATTCAAAATTCGGAATCCAAAACCCGGTAAGCAGGCATTTCCTTGATGAATGGTTTGTACATGAAATATTAAAAAAAGAAGGGATCTTAACCACGAACTATGAATTTATCGATCTCTACATTAACGACGAAAGTAAAGGACTATACGCGGTTGAAGAACATTTTACTCCTGAATTATTAGCTTCTCAAGGGCGAGAAAATGGACCGATCTTAAAATTTAGTGAAGATGATGTTTGGAACGTCAGATATATAAATAATAAAAGAGATATTCCTGGAGTTCCAATCTATCAGGCGGCGATAATCGATGCGTTTTCACAAGATGACCTGATGGAAGAAGAGGGTCTTAGAAAAAACTTTTTCAGAGCTCGAGATTTGATGTACCAATATCAATTTAAAAATGAAAAGGCTTCTCGCATTATTGACACTAAAAAAATGGCAGCATATATTGCATTGATGGATCTTTGTAACGGCTATCATTCACTTATCTGGCATAATCAACGCTTTTATTATAATGAAGAAGAAGATCTATTAGAGCCTCTGGTTTATGATATTTTTCAAGAAAGTAGTTCATTTAAAGAAGAACAAGCATTCTTATTTTTGGGACAGCAATATGTGGATCATCCAAATTCATATCACACCAATACCAGTGATTTTATTTTTCAGGATAGTTCATTTGTAGCCTCCTACTTATTCTATTTAGATAAATTCTCTGCTCCAAATTATTTTGATAATGCATTAGTTGAATTAAAAGATCAACTTGAACTTTACGAAAAAGAGATCCATAGTGAATATGATTTCTATTCTTTTGATCTGGATCTATATCATGATAAAGCAGAATTGATCCGAGCTGCACTTCCAAAGTTTAAAATTGATATTGAAAAACAATTGGAAAAGAACCTGAAACCTAATTCCTACTCTATTAATATAAAAGATGAATATGAAGCAATGGAGAATTTATCCTTGCATGCCTATTTAAATTATGTTCCCGGTCATACCGAACTTCAACTACAAAATTTCTACTTTAAAGATTTGGAAATTGTTGGCCTTGTGGTTGATAAAGAAGATCAGCATTGGAAAAATTCAATTGTTCTCCCTGCCTATTTAAATTCAGGTCCGCCAACTACGATCATTCAAAATATTAACTTTATTCCTCAAAAAGTACTTTATAAATATGATGGAAGTGATAGTTTGTATTCTCAAAAAATAATTCCCTATCGAGCTCCTTTAGAAAAAATAGATGAAAAATAAGCGAATAGATAAGGCCTTTTTAGATAAAGGAGCAAGTTCGATTCATGAAGATGAAATCCGGATCGCGCTTGAAAATGCAGAAAAATTGGACGAGAAGGTAAAGAAATCAAGCTCGCTTCGTCGCTATTTAAAAGAGTTGACCTTATTAATTTCCTTAGTGAAGGACTATTGGAAGGGAAACTATCGAAGCATCGAATATAAAGCCATTGCCACAGTGGTGTTCACACTTCTTTATGTATTAAGCACAGTTGACCTCATCCCTGATGTTATACCCGGAATGGGCCTATTAGACGATGCTACAGTGATCGCGTTTTGTCTGAAAATAGTAAAAACAGAGCTGGAAAAATATAAGAGCTGGAAGTTGGCTTAAGCATTACAAAGTTCATTCAACTCTTTCAAAATATTCTTTCTTCGATAATCACTTACTTTAAATTGGTCTAAAAGTTTTGGATTTGCTCCAAGGTCCTTTCCCATTACGATTCCCTTCTCTAATAAAATGCTTTTTTCTCTGCCTTTTAAAGTTGTTAAACAAGTAATAGGATACAATCCTGAAAGTTCAATGAGGTCTTTTAAACTCCCGTTCTGAGGGTAATCCCAACTCATTAAATGAACATTTTCGCATCTACTGTAGACCATTGCATCTTCCGTAAATCGCGTATTGGTTATTAAATAACCTAAAATCTCCTTTCCACTAAATGCTGGGTGGTGGCCATTCCCATTTCGGATATCATCAGCCCTTGACTTAAAATACATGGCTATTTTAATATCCGACTTCAATCCTTGTCGGTTATGAAATTTGCATTCAATAAATAAGGACGTCTTCTCTTTTTCCGCCAATACATCAACCTCATGCTGGACACATTTGCCTTTTATGATCAAGTTATTCTTCACTTTATAACCTTGATGTTTAAATAATTCAGCGATAAAACGTTCAAAAGGAAAACCGGAGGGTCCAAGCTCCATTAATGAGCGTTTTAATTTATAACGGGCCGCAGCTGAACTTGGAAGTTGTTTTAATAAGGAAAAAGCTTCTGTATAGATTTTCGCTGTGGATTTTCCATCTTCCATGTTTTCCTTTACATATCGAATGATCTTTTGTATTTCATCTTCCTTAGCTCCTCCCTTTTTAAGTGAATTATAAAGCTTCTTTTCTTCAAAAGGAACAACTTCACCTGAAAATTTTGTAACGGAAAATGATTTTTTCTTAGGGTTGTGGCTCATTTATGATTTTATATCTATACGCTACAAAGTACGAAATAAATCGATTTTGATGCCTTTGAAAGTGAGTTTAGAATTTACATTTCTTCTAACTTTTTAGATTGTTTATATTTAGCTAATTGAAATAAGGAAATTAATTAAACCCAGATTTTTCAATAGAACTTCGTAATGAGATTTGAAAATGTAATAAAAATCAAGTGTTTTACGGATTTAAGCATAGCATCGCTAAGGTTACATTCGAAAATACAGCATAGAGGTTGATTTTAAAGCAGTTTCAAGTTAGAATAGATTTTCTATTGAATATTCTGAGTTAAACACCCACAAAAAATGAAATCCCTTAAAAATATTCCCCTTTTTATTCTATTTATTATGCTGTCCTTTTCTGCAAAAGCGACAATTCATATTATAAACGTATGGGATGGCTATTTTCAATTTGTACCGACTGAAATTACGATACAACTGGGAGATACAATTCAATGGCTTCCTTATGATGCTCCTACAATGATGCATACTATTACTTCCACTGATATCCCTTCAGAAGCAGAAACATTTGACCAGATCTGGCAAGCCCCCGCAGATACTTTTTTTCAATATGTCCCACAATATGCCGGCGTATATAATTATGTATGCACTCCCCACGAAATAAGTTTCAATATGATCGGTTCGTTTACTGTTGAAGGAGCAACTACGATCGAGGAAAATTCGTATTCTTCATTTATTTTAAGTCCAAATCCCGCGACTAATTATATCTCCTTTGGAGAAGAAAATATCGGACTCCCATTTCGGATTTATGGACTCGATGGTAAAGTGTATTTATCTGGATACACTGAAAAACAGATCGATATTTCTATTCTTCAAAATGCCGTTTATATAGTCGAAATTGAGACTGGAATTATGCAAACCTTCAGATTTATAAAGCAATAATAGATCCTTCTAAACCTTATAAACTTGGTGTTCTTCCTCCATCCACCGGAAGATTAATTCCATTGATATAACTTGCAGCCGGGGAAGCCAAAAAAGCCACAGCATTTCCTATCTCATCAGGCAATCCAACACGCTGTGCAGGCGTTTCACTTGCCATTTGCTTAAAGACTTCATCTTTGGATTTTCCAGTTTTTTGAGCTTTGTTATCGGCGATGGCATCTAAACGAGCAGTCATCGTTGCACCAGGTAATACATTATTTACAGTGATTCCAAACTGTCCCAGTTCATTCGCCATGGTCTTTGCCCAGCTTGCAACTGCCCCGCGTATCGTATTCGAGACTCCTAATCCGCTTAAAGGAACTTTTACAGAAGTAGAAATAATATTGATGATTCGACCATAACCCGCTTTTTTCATCCCTTTCAAAACAGCTTTCACTATGTTTTGATTGTTGATCAAATGTTGATTAAATGCGTCTAAAAAAGCGCTTTCATCAGCATCACTTATAAGTCCTCCAGCAGGTCCTCCGGTATTATTCACTAAAATTTCAATGGTGAAATTAGATGCAATTTCATTCGCTACTTCTTTTACATTATTCGTGTCCGAAAAATCAGCGACCCGATAATGATGAACTTGTCCTCTGCGAGTATCTAATTCTGCAACAACTTCTTTTAATTTATTCTCATTACGAGCTAATAAGATAACTGAAGCGCCTAAATTTGCCAATTCCAATGCGCTTGCTTTACCTATTCCCTGGGTGCTTCCGCAAACTAAAGCAGTCTTTCCTGCAAGATCAAGATTCATAATTTATGCCGTTTAATGTAAAATAATTCGTGTTAATATATTTGAAAAATGGCTTTTTGCCTTATTCAAATTATTGATTTCATTAATGATCGCTTGTACTTTTTCATCTTGTTTATCTACTTCATAAACAGACTTTAATTCATTTTGCTTTTCCTGTATCAATAGCTCAATATTTCTCAATTTATAAGCGAAAAGAGCTCTTTCGACCGTGCTTTTTAATTTATCGGCACTGCTGTCCTCCATATCGGTTAAAATATGATGCTTCTCTTTCCAACCACTACTCAACTCATATTGTGAGATTAAAATATCGGTGGTGAGACTTCGAATCGTTTCATTCGAATGATTTAAAAAATGATGCTGTAAAGCAGGAGTGTTGTCTATTTCGATAGCTCTGAATTCATCGAGCAGGGCTTTATAACCATCGTGTCTGAAATCAAATAGATCATTATCAATTTCCAATAATATGTATTCAGCTACCGAACTTTCCACTTCACTTTTCTCGTCTTTCTCATTTAAAAGATCGATCAAGATCCGCTGGTTTCCATAGAGCAGAAGCTTCATTAAAATATCAACTTCTAAATTTGTTGAACTTAGCTTGTTTACTTTTTTCCGAATAGGCTCCTGAACTTTTGGATAGGGATCTGGACTATACTCTTGTCCGGGTATCGCTCGCTGTTTCTTCCTGGCTATTTTATTTAGCTCGATCAAGAGGTTATTCTCTTCCACATCGAGCAAACGAGAACATTCTCTAATATAGAATGAACGTAAAATAGAATCCTGAACCAGTACGATACTTTCCAATATAGAACGAACCAAAGCGGTTCTTTTTACAGGATCATTTCCGGCTTCTTCTTGCAGAACTTGAGATTTAAAAACAATAAAATCGACTTGTTCCTTTTCTAAAAAACTTTTTAAAGTATCCTGATTTACGCTTCGAGCATACGAATCCGGATCCATTCCCTCAGGAAATAAAACGACTTTAACATTTAATCCTGCTTCTAAAATGATATCGATTCCTCTAAAAGAAGCTTTTATCCCTGCAGGATCTCCATCATAAAGAATGGTAATATTAGAAGTATAACGCTTTATTAGTTTTACCTGATCCGTAGTTAATGAAGTTCCGGAGGAGGCTACTGCATTGTGAATACCTGACTGATACAATGAGATTACATCAGTATAGCCTTCCACTAAAAAACAATTGTCTTGCTTTACAATGCTCGCTCGGGCTTGATAAATACCATATAGAACCTTGCTCTTATGATATAATTCACTTTCGGGCGAATTAAAATATTTAGCAACATTTTTATCGCTTTTAAGTGTTCGAGCACCAAACGCAATAGGTTTCCCTGTAAGATTATGAATTGGAAAAATAACACGACCCCTGAAGAAATCAAATTGCCGATCTCCTGATCGTTTTATCAATCCTGCTTTTTCAAGATATTCGACCGAGTACTGACCTGCTTTTGCCGCATCAAGAAGTGCATGGCTTGTATCCGGACTGTAACCTAACTGAAAGGTTTCGATCGTTTCATCAGAAAAGCCCCGTTCCTTAAAATAGCTTAAGCCAATCGCTTTCCCTTCATCTGTATTTAATAGGGTCGAACTAAAGAATTCTTGTGCAAACTTGGTTACTACCTCAAGATTCTGACGTTCACCAAGAGCGATCTTTTCTTCGGGCGAATCCGCTTCATCTTCTTCAATTTCAATATTGTATTTTTTAGCAAGGTAGCGGAGTGCTTCAGGATAGGTAAGGTGTTCCTGCTCCATTAAAAAAGAAACTACATTTCCTCCTTTTCCTGTACTAAAGCATTTAAAGATCTGTTTAGCCGGAGAAACAAAAAAGGAAGGTGTTTTTTCGTTGACAAAAGGACTCAATCCTTTAAAATTAGAACCCGCTTTTTTAAGATGTACAAAATCACCTATAACCTCCTCTATTCGAGAATTCTCGAAAATAAGATCAATGGTCTGACGTTTTATTTTTCCTGCCATAATGGATGAAAAGGCTACTAAAAAAGGATATTAGAAAGGTAAGGATTGAAAACAAAAATTCAAGAACTATTGACTTTTTTTCAGATCATATTCTACCTTTTTGTATAATGTTCCGGTTGAATCAAATGTTTGCCATTCCCCCGTTTTCTTCCCTTCCTTATAAAAACCGGAATAACGAACTCTTCCATTAGAATAATAACTAATGCTCTCTCCATCATTGATACCGTCTTTAAAAGTTGTTTTACTCCAAACTTTTCCGTCCGGATAATAGGATATCCATTGACCTTCCCGAACGTCATCAATAATAGGCCCTTCTAAAAGAAGGCTTCCATTTACATTAAACCCTTGATAGAAAAAAAACACCGTGTCTGACCCTTCAATTTTATATGCTTTTTGAATTTTTACCTTGCCATTTAAATGGTTTTCTATCACTTTCCATTGTCTTTCTGTTTTGCAACTAAAAATAAAGGTGGTCAAAAACAGACCAAGTAAAAAAATGCGATTACTTATCATTATTTTTTTCGATTAATAGTATAATGAACAAGCCCTTCAAGAGACAAGGTGTATTCATTTTGTGGTAATCCGTTTAAAACACCAAGTGCCAGATCCCTGTATTTGTACATTGCTTCTTCGGTGTACTTAATACCATCAGATTGAAGCACCCACTGGATCAATTCTTTTACCTTTTTAGGATTCTCATTCTCATTCTTCAATATGTTCTTTGCCCAGCGCTTTTCTTCTTTACTCGTATTTTGAAGCGCGTGTATCAATGGAAGAGTAAGTTTCCTCTCTTTAATATCAATTCCCTGTGGTTTACCAATATTTTGTCCAAATCCATAATCAAATAGATCATCTTTTATCTGAAAAGCAATGCCGGCATATTCTCCAAACTTTGCCATTTGTTCATGGATCTCTTCATCATCACTGGTTGAAGAAGCGCCTGCTTCACAACAGGCGGAAATAAGAGAAGCGGTTTTTTGACGGATCACCGTGAAATAAACTTCCTCATCGATATTTAAAAGGCGTGATTTCTCTATTTGAAGTAATTCTCCTTCGCTCATTTCACTTACTGCTTTACTTACGATTTGGAGCATCTTATATTCATTGTTCGCTACAGAAACTAAAAGCCCTTTAGATAACAGATAATCCCCAACTAAAACGGCAATTTTATTCTTCCATAAAGCATTGATAGAAAAAAAACCTCTTCTTTCATAGGCTTCATCAACAACATCATCATGAACCAAAGTAGCCGTGTGCAATAATTCAATTAAAGTTGCTGAGGTATAACTTCGATCATTGATTTTTCCGAATACTCCGGCAGATAGAAAAACAAAAAGGGGTCGCATTTGCTTTCCCTTTCTTTTAATAATATAATGGGTGATCTTGTCTAAGAGCGAAGTCTTGCTTTTCATTGTCGCCTTAAAGCGCTTCTCAAATTCTTCCATAACCGAATCTACAGGAGCTTTGATCTCCTTAACGGTCATATCTACAGCTGATTTTTTGCTTATAATTAGAGACAATGAAAATAAATTTGGTCAAATATAAGGAATAGGCGCAAAGTGAAGCCTTCCTTTTTAACTGAAATTGATCAATTTTAATCTTTTCTTCTACTAAATCGCATCGCTCTTAAAATCCATTTTGGCAATGGCTTAGATTGATCCCTTCCTTTTAGGTCTAAATACCAACCGATTTTTTTTACAATAGGCAATTTATGAGCTTCTACAAATTCGATCAGTGTTCCATCCGGATCTTCAATATAAGAGAATCTTCCGGCGGCTTCACCCATATCAAAAGATTCCTGACTATCCACAGTAAATTCAAATCCGGAAGCTTTACATTCCTCTTTTAATGCATCCATATTTCGAACATCAAAGCATAGATGGATAAATCCCTGGTCACCCCACATCCGATCTTTAAATATGATTCGTCCTTTCTCTTCCTTTAACTCTTGTAATTCGATATAAACTTCACCAAGCATTTCACTAAATGGTCCTGTTAATGGTTTTGGATGATGTAATAATACCCTTCGTATTTTTCTGTCTCCTCCGGGTAATGACTTCAAATCCTCAAAAACATTGGTCTCATCATAAATAACTTTGCTGAAACCAAGGACGTCAGAATAGAGTTTTAATGAAGCATCAATATCAGAAACCCCAATCACTGCGCCACTTGCTCCTCCGGTTTTTGCATCTTTTACCGGTCCAAACCAATCCTTGCTCTCAACGACCTCGAAAATATTTCCTAGTGGATCTTTCATATAGAAATGCTTCTTCCCTATCGGGTCATAGGAAGGTTCACTTAATAATTCAAGCCCCTCTCTCTTAAAAAGATTGTAAGTAGCCTGAACATTTTCACTTTTCATTTTACAAATAAGAATACCGAGATCGCCTAGCGCAAGTTCAAAATTAGCCGGCTGTGCTTTACGAGAAGTGAATTGCCATACTTCAAATCCCCCTCCACCTTTAGTGTTTAATGCGATCACTGCATCTCTGCTCTGAACTTCATTGCCGGTATAGTTAATCATTAATGGAGCCGGAGCCGCTTCTCTCAAAACAGGAATATCCATTCCAAAATACTTTCGATACCATGCCCAGTTTTTTTCAAGATCTGTATTCCCTATTCCAATTTGCTGAATTCCGCTTATGATCTTCTCCATGGTATTTTCAAATAAATAAAATTGATCGGCGCAAAAATAATCAAAAGCAAAAACCTAAGAAGACATATTTCGAACCGATTTTCGCTTCTTTTTGATTAAAGAGTAATTATTAATTTAACGCCAAATTAAAAACCATGAAAACCCTCTGTTTAAGATCTGCTTTTTTGACTTCCTTTATACTGTTGTATTTAAATCTTCCATTATTTGCTGCAGATTATACGAAAACAAGCAATAGTGAATCATTTGAAGGTTTTTTTAATTACTTCTATGATGATTCCAGTGATAATATCTACCTGGAAGTTAAAGAACTTAATGACGATTTTTTATATGTCGAAGCACTTGCAACCGGGATCGGATCGAATGATATTGGACTGGACCGAGGACAAATAGGAGATCAAAGAATTCTCCATTTCGAAAAGGCAGGACCAAAATTACTTTTAATAGAAAATAATTTAAAATTCAGAGCAAGTAGTGTAAATCCGGCTGAATCTCGATCAATTAATGAAGCTTTTGCCAAATCAATTATCGCTGCATTTCCGATTGAAGAAGAAAAAGAGGGTGCTTATTTAATTAATATATCTTCCTTTTTATTAAGAGATGCACATAGGGTAAGTCAAACGCTTTCTCTTACTCAACAAGGTAATTATAGCCTTGATCTTGATCGATCTGCAATGTATATGGAAAGAACGAAGAACTTTCCAAAAAATTCAGAATTTGAAGTTCTCTTAACTTTTAACGGAAGTCCAATTGGTTTAGAAATTCAAAACGTAGCTCCAAATTCTTCTGCTATTACTGTGCGTCAGCATCATTCCTTTATAGAATTACCTGATACGAATTTTAAAGCTCGCCGTTTTGATCCTAGAATGGGTTACTTTGAAATTTCTTATGCTGATTATTCTATTCCTATCGGTGAGGATATTAATCAAGGCTTTATTGCACGCCATCGCTTAGAAAAGAAAGATCCAAATGCCGAAAAAAGCGAAGCAGTGGAACCTATTATCTATTACCTTGATCCAGGAACTCCAGAACCGGTAAGAAGTGCACTTTTAGATGGAGCTCGTTGGTGGAATCAAGCCTTTGATGCGGCAGGCTATATCGATGCTTTTAAAGTGGAGATGCTTCCTGAAAATGTCGATCCTTTGGATGTAAGATATAACGTTATTCAGTGGGTGCATCGCTCAACTCGAGGCTGGTCTTATGGTAACGCTGTGACCGATCCTCGTACAGGAGAAATTATCAAGGGTCATGTTTCCTTAGGTTCATTGAGAGTTCGACAAGATTATTTAATTGCAAGTGGTTTACTAGATCCTTTTGATAATGATTCTGTTTCGGATGAAGCTTTAGAAATGGCTTTAGCAAGATTACGACAACTTGCTGCACATGAAGTAGGACATACTTTAGGTCTTGCACATAATTATTCATCAAGTATGGATGGTCGTACTTCAGTAATGGACTATCCACATCCTAAAATCAATATTGTCGATGGGAAATTAGATCTTAGTGAAGCATACGATACTAAAATTGGAGAATGGGATAAGATGGCCATCCGCTTAGGATACCAAGATTTTCCTTCTTCTGTTAATGAACAAGAAGGAATAAATGCCCTTATCAATGAGGCCTATTTCGAAAAGAATTTGTCTTTTATATCCGATGAAGCTGCTCGCCCGCTTGGAAGTGCACATCCAAGAGCTCATTTATGGGATAATGGAACAAATGTAGCCTCAGCTCTAAGTCATATGATGGATGTGAGAGCCATTGCATTGGCTCAATTTTCGGAAAAAGCCATTCGCCCCGGACAGAGCATGTCTATGTTAGAAGAGGCCCTAGCTCCGATCTATTTTATGCACCGTTATCAATTAGAAGCTACTGTAAAAGTAATCGGCGGACTTAACTATACTTATGCATTTAGAGGCGATGGGCAGGAGGTCACTTCCCTTGTCTCTCCACTATTGCAAGAAGAAGCAATAGATGCGCTTTTTACTACCATTGATCCGGCACAACTTGCGCTTAGTGAAGAACTGATCTCCATTATTCCTCCCAAGCCTATGGGTTATTACCGTGGAAGAGAAAGTATGCCTTCAAATACTGCTATGCTTTTTGATCCGGTAGCTATTGCAGGAAGTGCAAGTGAACTTACCTTGTCTTTATTGCTTCAACCCGAAAGAGCCAATCGAATGGTCGATCTCCATTATCGGGAAAGTAGCCAGCCCGGACTTGAATATGTTTTAAATAGATTGATTGATTTTTGTATGAACTTAAACCCTAAAAATGGGTTAGAACGGGAGATCGCACATCTAATTATTCAAAACAGTATTTATCAAATGATGCTTTTAGCACAGGATCCACTTTCAAATATTGAAGTGCTTGCTATTACCACCCATGGATTAAATTCCTTTAAAGAAAGATTGATAAAACTCGATAAAAAAGCGATTAAAGAAGATCATGATATATTGCATTATAGCATTGACCAGATCGAAAAATATCAGAAAGATCCAAGCTCTGTAAAGGTACCTGAAGCGATAAAAGCACCTGATGGTTCACCTATTGGAGGCTCCTATTTTGGAGCCGACTTCTATTGCGAATAGAGGAAATAATATACTAATGAGAAGATTGAAACTGTTTTAAAAAACGGATATCATTTTCAAAAAACATTCTAAGGTCTTTTACCTGATACTTAAGCATTGCGATTCGTTCGATCCCCATACCAAAAGCGTATCCGGAATAGATCTTTGGATCAATGCCATTGCTTTCTAGTACATTAGGATCCACCATCCCACAACCCATAATCTCTAACCAACCGGTTCCTTTGGTA
This sequence comes from Flavobacteriales bacterium, assembly GCA_024641785.1. Classification (GTDB taxonomy): domain Bacteria; phylum Bacteroidota; class Bacteroidia; order Flavobacteriales_D; family JAHECK01; genus JAHECK01. The sequence continues at coordinate 13,316 of JAHECK010000016.1, forward strand.
ATTCGATAATCTGCTTCAGAATTTAAGCCCCAATAAATATCCATTTCGGCACTAGGCTCAGTAAATGGAAAATAAGAAGGTCTCAAGCGAATTTCTGTTTTTTCACCAAAAAACTCTCTGGCAAAAAACAAAAGCGTTTGTTTTAGATCTGCGAAGGACACATCTTTATCGATATAAAGTCCTTCTACCTGATGAAAAATACAGTGGGCCCTAGCAGAAATAGCTTCATTTCTAAAAACCCTTCCCGGACTGATCGTTCGGATCGGAGGTTTAGAATTCTCCATCACTCTTACCTGAACGGATGAAGTATGGGTTCTTAAAGCCATTTTCTGGTCATCATCCAAAAAGAATGTGTCTTGCATATCACGGGCAGGATGTTCTTCAGGAAAATTAAGTGCTGAGAAATTATGCCAGTCATCTTCTATTTCAGGTCCTTCAGAAACAGTGAAACCAATTCTCGAAAAAATTTCAATGATCTCTTGTCTAACTAGTGAAACTGGATGTCGTGAACCAGGCTCGGTTTCACCTGCAGGTCGGCTCAGATCAATACCTGATGCCGTTTTTGGTCCGCTGGTATTAAGTGTCGATTTTAAATGATCCAGTTTATCTTGAACTAGATTCTTAAGTTCATTAATTGCCTTACCCATTTCAGGCTTCAGCTGATTATCCAGATTTTTAAAATCTTCCATCAGTTCTTTGAATACACCTTTTTTTCCAAGGTATTCAATTCTGATCTTCTCTATCTCCTCTGCCGTAAAAGCATTAAGCACCTCAAGTTTCTTGAGGTGCTCTTTAATTTTATTAATCATCTATGAATGATTGAATCTTATTTGATTATCATTATTTCCATCGGAATGTCAACATTCGGGCGACTCATTTTATTGGTAGCAGCAATAGAAATAGCAGCTAAAACATCAAAACCTTCAGTCATTTCACCAAAAATAGTATAAGCACCATCAAGAGAAGGATATCCTCCAACAGTTGCATACGTATTTACTTGATCATCTGTATAGTTCCATTGTTGATCAGCCGGTAAGCTTAAGTTTCTTCTTTGCTCAATGGTTAAAAGAGCTCCTGCATCAATAACACTTCCTTGAACAATATAAAACTGACTTCCACTTGAAGCAAACTCAGGATTTACTCTATCAGGTTGTCTTGCTGCACATAATGCTCCTTTTTTACTGATATGATTATGAAGGATCTCCGCCGGAACGGTATAACCTGGTCCACCACTACCTAAATTTGCACCAGGAGCAGCTCCTCTTGATTGTGGGTCTCCACCTTGGATCATAAAGTTCTTTATTACTCTATGGAATAAGGTTCCATTATAATAACCCTCAGAAACCAGTTTTACAAAATTATCTCGATGTTGTGGGGTATCATTGTATAGCTTCAATTTCATGTCGCCAAAACTAGTACCAATAAGCACCATGGTTTCTTCACTTTCGTTTACTGTAAATGACATACTCATCATTCCAATAATCATTACAATTAGACCTATTTTCTTCATCTTTTATCTTTTTTGTTATTCAATTAGTATTGCGACTTTATTAGCTTAATTTTTTTTCTATTTTTGTTTGCTACAGTATTGAATTGTAACTCAGCGAAAATAATAAAATAAGATAACTATTGAAATCTTGTTTTATGATTGCTTGACGCAAATAAACATTAAAGGCAGCCTAATTTTTTTTAGCCGTCTTAAAAAGAAAAAGACAATGCAAAAATTATCTTATTTAGGAGCTTTTGGACTAGCAACAATGTTGCTTCTTATAAGCTCTTGTTATAAAATTGAAAATAGTACTGCAACCATTACAGTAACTGATAAAAATGGTAAAGTATTACCGGGGACAAGTGTTCATATTTTTCCGAATCCAACTCAGCCTGCAAACCCTCCTGCAGAATTGAATCAAACACTTGATGTTACAGCAATAGCTGATTCAGAAGGAAAAGTATATATGGATTATACTTCTTATTATCAGTTAGGTCAGGTTGGCCTTTTTGTTTTAAATATTGAAGCTACTTCAGGAGATACTATTATGATCCCTGGAATAATAAAAATTGAAGAACAAAAAGATAATTACGAAACGATTAAGTTTCCTTTTGAAATTTGATAATAGGTCTGAAATAAGCGATTAACGCATTTTTAATAAATTCATCTTGCTCGTTCCCTATAAGAACGGGCAATTTTTTTATGTTCTCAAAATGAGGCCACCCATCTTCATCCCGATGGCTAAATTGATAATATCCCTGTAAAAGAAGGATCGAACAAACACCAACATGTATAAGCTCTACTTTTTGAGTCTTATTAAAATTCTGAAGCCCTTTACCTAACTCTTGTACCCCGACTATAAAAAGAATACTATTGGGATCTGATTCCATCCCGAATTCATTTTCAAACCATTTGCACAGCTGATTCCAATTTTCATTAAGGTCATTCATCCAATTATTTTTTCAGCAAAATTAAGCCTATTCAACCGAAGAGCAAGTCTATTATTTTTCCTCAATTTAATGTGCAATAGTTAAATAAAATGCTAGCAAAAAGCGATGATTATTAATTAAGTTTATCCTCGTATGGAAGCGATATTAAAAAATTGGATCGACGTAATTATCAGCATAATACTCATTTGGAGCCTTATAAAAGGATTTCGAAAAGGATTCATCATTGAACTGGCTTCATTGTTGGCACTTGTTCTTGGGATTTTTGGCGCCATAAAATTTTCTGATTTTGTCGCTGGTTATCTTACAGAAAATGTAAATCTTCCGGAAGATTATACCCCGCTTATCGCCTTTGCCCTCACATTTATTGTCATTGTTATCGGAGTCCACTTTTTAGCAAGATTGATTCAGGGTTTTGTGAAAATGATCGCGCTTAATTTTTTTAATCGCCTGGCAGGAGGCATTTTTAGCATATTAAAATCCCTTTTGATCCTCAGTTTTGTACTCTTCTTTGTAGAAAGTATCGATCAAAAAACAAAAGTGATCCCAAAAAAACTGAAACAAAATAGTTTCTTTTATTATCCCCTTTCTGAACTTGCATTTGATCTTTTACCAAAAATTACAAATTCAGACTATTTCGACTATTTGAAGAATGAATTTTATGAAATTAAAGATGCAATTCCTGATCTTGAAAACGAAGAATGATTAAACCCTCTTCATTAGATTAAACCGCCATTTGGTTCAATAAATATGCGTTTTAATATTTTTTTACCCATCTTTAGCTTCATTTTGAAGACTTTACAAACAAAATTAATTACTTAAAAATAGATCAGGCATGCCTTTACTATGCGAAACCGGCGGGATAGAAGCCTATGTCCCAAGCATTGATAATCCTTGGAATACCAAAAAAGCGGCACACTTATACCGAAGAATGGGTTTTGGAGCAAGTTTTTCTACCCTTGAAAGTGCTTTAGATCTCGAACCAGGTGAATTAGTCGATGCCCTAATGGATGAAGCGATTAGTCTTCCATTGACCCCAGAACCGGAATGGGCTTATTGGAACTATGATGATTACACAAATTTTGATGAAGAGTTTCCTGCTCAACAAGGAATTCTTTACAAGCAGTTTATGCTTGATATGCTCAGCAATGGTTTTCGAGAAAAAATGACCCTCTTTTGGAGTAATCATTTTGTTACTCAGCTAGAAACCTACAATTGTCCTTCGTACATGTGGCAATACTACACCCTATTGCAACAAAATGGACTAGGAAATTTTAAAACTTTTGTTTCCGAAATCGGTCTTACTCCGGCAATGTTGAGGTATTTAAATGGCTTTGAAAATACAGCAGCAGAGCCCAATGAAAATTATGCCAGAGAATTATATGAGCTCTTTACTTTAGGTGAAAATAATGGGTATACTCAGGAAGATATCGTCGAAACAGCAAGAGCATTAAGTGGATACGTAGGAATTGAAGTTTTTTGCGGGGATATTAATTTTTTAGCTGATCAACATGATAATGAAGAAAAAACCATTTTTGGCCAGACCGGAAATTGGGGATATCAGGATGTAATTGATATTCTATTTGAACAACGTGAGGATGAGGTTGCTGAACATATCTGTAAAAAATTATATGCCTTTTTTGTAAGTCATGAGATCGATCAAACAATCATTAATGAATTGAAAATAACCTTTATTGCAAACGATTTTGAATTAGATCCTGTACTTAGACAACTCTTTAAAAGTGAACATTTTTTTGACGAAGACATTATCGGTGTACAAGTAAAAAGCCCGATGGATCTAGCCATTTCCTTTGTTAATGAAACAGAGTTTTCTGTAAATGATGATGTGCTGGAAGGACTTGCCTATCTAAGCTCCATATTAGGTCAGGTTTTGTTTAGTCCGATCGATGTAGCAGGGTGGCAAGGAGACCATGATTGGATCAATGCGAGTACACTTACAGGAAGATGGCTCACCATTGAGTATTATGTTTTTGGAATTTTTGACGCATTTCCGGAACAACTTCAAGCACTTGCTATAACTATTGCCGGCGAATCATCTGATCCAACCTATGTTACACAGCAAATTATTGATTTCTTTATTCCGAATGGTTTGCAAACCGTTGAAGCTTACATTGAAGCCACGGAGGTATTTAAGTGGGAAGTTCCTCAAAACTATTTTGATCAAAATCTATGGTCCCTTTCCTGGGATACAGTTCCCGCTCAAATGGGAGTTTTACTCGCTCACTTATCAAAAATTCCAGAATTCCAATTACACTAAATAATCCCCTAAAATGAAAGCATCAAATCACAAATTCAATATAAATAGAGGAACAAAGCTTTCTGATGGAGAAGATCATAACAGATCACATCAAACATGGAGTAGAAGATCCTTTCTGCAGGCTTTGGGTTTAACCGGTGGTGCTTCAATGATGCTTGGAGACTTTAATGTATTTGCTGCATCAAAAACGAAACTTGGTGCCGCGATAAGTCAGCTAGAAAATGATCGAATATTAGTCCTTATTCGATTGAAAGGAGGTAATGATGGATTAAATACTATTGTTCCCTTATATGATTACGATACCTATGCAAATAATAGAAGTACGATCAAAATTGAAGAAAATGAGGTCCTAAATCTTACAGATGATTTTGGACTTCCAGACTATATGAACTCCATTGAACCCCTATGGGAAGAAGGGCAAATGAAAGTGGTTCATGGTGTTGGATATCCTGATCAAAATTTATCTCATTTCAGATCAGCTGATATCTGGGCTTCTGCAAGTGATGAAAATGTAACGGAAAGTTCCGGATGGTTAGGAAGACATTTTGAAGATATCTATCCCGACTTTATAGTAAATCCTCCTGAGGCACCTCCAGCTATACAAATTGGAAGTATCGGTAATTTAATTTTCGATGGAACAGAAGGGACCGGATATTCCTTTTCAGTAGCCAATCCTGAACAATTATATCAAGTGGCTCAAAATGGCTGGCTACATGATGTCGAAAACCTTCCGGATTGTTATTATGGAGAGCAAGTTGGTTTTTTAAGAGCCATTGCAAATACCACTTTTTTATACGCCAATGTTATTAATGAAGCCTATGCCAGTGCCGCCAATGCGGTAGATTATGATGATACCGAACTTGGGAATCAACTCTCATTAGTTGCCCGACTAATTAAAGGGGGACTTGGAACGAAGGTGTATATGGTTACCCTAAATGGCTTCGATACCCACGCAAATCAAATTGAATTACATCAGGCATTAATGACTGATCTAGCGAATTCAGTAAAAAATTTCTACGATGACCTTACTGATGGAAGTTTAGAACAAGAGGTATTAACAATGACCTTTTCTGAATTTGGTAGACGAGTAGAACAAAATGCCTCTGATGGAACAGATCATGGTTCTTCAGCTCCTGTATTGCTATTTGGTCCCGCATTAAATGGAAGCGGTTTTGTCGGGGATCACCCCAGTTTATCTGACCTGGATGATTCAGGAAACATGCAGTTTTCAACCGATTTCAGGCAGGTCTATGCATCTGTTCTGGAAAATTGGCTTTGTATTGAACCCGACACTGTAGACGAATTGCTATTAGATGTTTTTTACGAAAGATTAAGTTTAGGACTTGATTGTATTGGTGTTTCTGTTGAGAACATCGTGATGGATAATTTTAAACATCAGGCCCGTTATCTAACAAATGGTGAAATTAATATCGTGTATACATTAGCCCGTCCTATGTCCGTAAACATTAAAATTTATAATCTTATGGGACAAACAGTGGGAACGATTCTTAATGAGAGACAACTATCAGGTGAACATTCAGTTTCCGTTAAGCAAAATTTAGGTCGCTTAAGTGTTGGGCAATACTTTTATAGAATTATTGCGAATGATAAGGCCTATAGTAAGAATTTTATCGTCGCTTCTTGAAGATTAATTTAACCCTTTTTCTTTTTTATATTTACAAAGAACCATTTTAACTATTTTCTATGTCGTATATAGGTTTACAAGAAAATTATAATCGAATTCGAAGTCTGATCCAAATGGCAAAAAGTGATGGTTTTGTGAATTTAGCAGAATTAACCTACATCATTTTTGTTGCCCAAAAACTGGGAATTAGTCAAAGTGAATTGAATGAATTAGCTAAAGAAGAAGATAATTTTTCAGCCCCTTTTTCGGAGCAAGATCGACAGGAATTTCTATATGAACTTATTAAAGTGATGTATGTCGATGGGATTGTAGATGATATAGAATTGGTACATTGTAAGGAACTTGCCACTAAATTACAGTTAGATGAAGAGGCAATCGCTAATCTCTTTAAGCAAATTCAAAGTAATTCTAATAAACTGATGGAAAAAACAGACTTTGATCGCTTTTTTTCCTAATCTAAAATAGCTTGTATTCCGGGAAGGATCTTTCCTTCTAACGATTCTAACATCGCGCCTCCGCCAGTGGAAACGTAGCTAACTCTTTCCTGCATATTAAATACATTGATTGCAGCAACAGAATCACCTCCACCTACAAGTGAAAAAGCACCATTTGCTGTAGCTTCGCAAATCGCTTCAGCTACTTTTTTCGTCCCCTTTTCAAATGCGCTCATTTCAAATACTCCCATCGGACCATTGAATAAAATCGTTTTCGACTGTAATAGCACCTTTCGTGCATTTTCAATCGCTTTTGGTCCAATATCCAAACCCATCCAACCATCAGGAATGTCTTCTGTATCAACAATTTTTGTAGAAGCATCCTCCGAAAAACGATCAGCAACTACACTATCTACCGGTAATAAAATTGATACATTTTGCTCTTTGGCTTTTTCCATTATTTCTTTTGCCATAGGCAAAAAATCATCCTCAACAAGTGAATTTCCTACTTTCCCTCCTAAGGCTTTTATAAAGGTAAATGTCATCCCTCCTCCAATGATCAGGTGATCGATTTTTGGAAGTAAATTCTCGAGGATTCCAATTTTACTTGAGACTTTTGCTCCTCCAATCACGGCACTAACAGGTTTCTTATTGTTATTCAATACCCTTTCAATACCTTCAATCTCCTTCTCCATTAGAAGGCCAAACATTTTATCATTTGGGAAAAACTGAGCGATAACAGCTGTGGATGCATGAGCTCTATGGGCTGTGCCAAATGCATCATTTACATATACATCTGCTAAAGAAGCGAGTTTTTTTGCAAAATCAACATCTCCTTTTTCTTCTTCTTTATAATATCGAAGGTTCTCAAGTAGCAATACCTGACCAGGTTTTAAATTGGATGCCAGCTTTAAAGCTTCTTCTCCAATACAATCATTTGCAAATTGAACTTCTTGACCCAAAAGTGCATTTAGTGTTGGGATGATATGCTTTAAAGAAAATGCTTCTTCATTCGATTTTGGTCTTCCTAAATGAGACATTAATATAACCGATCCTCCTTTTGAAAGGATCAAATTTATTGTAGGTAATGCAGCTCGAATACGAGTATCATCACTTACCTGGAAAGAATCATTTAAGGGTACATTAAAATCCACTCTGATGATCGCTTTTTTTCCTTTAATATTAAAGTTCTTAATCTCTTTCATAAGTCATTAATCGATTGTAGCAATGCATTTTAATTCAATAGCAATTGGAGTAGGAAGGGCATTTATCTCAACTGTGGTTCGACAAGGCATATTATCTTTAAAATACTCCCCATATACTCTATTATAGGTCTTGAAATCATCTTTCATGTTAGTTAAAAATACAGTCACATCGATTAGCTTGTCCCAACTTGAACCTGAAGCTTCTAGCACGAGTCGAACATTATTAAAAACAGAATGACATTGCGCTTCGATATCATAGGAAAGAATAGTTCCCTCTTTTGAAAGAGTAACACCGGGAATGTCTACACTCCCCTTTTTTCGTGGACCTACACCTGATAAAAAAAGAAGGTTTCCATGTTTTCGAGCATGAGGATATAATCCAACAGGTTCCGGAGCTTGATCAGCATCTATTCTTTCTGACATAATACTATTTTCGACAAATTTATCCCAATCAGACCGATCAAAAAAAGAAATAACAGACTTATTTCAGAATCTTTTAGGATATAAAAATAATTGTAGATTTGCTTCCTTAATTTTGATTGAGGCGGGATAGCGATTTAGAGCTTTCTACGTCAATATTAAATGGGGGATTAGCTCAGTTGGCTAGAGCACCACGCTGGCAGTGTGGGGGTCATCGGTTCGAGCCCGATATTCTCCACCATTTAATAATATTAAAACCGACTGAAATGGTCGGTTTTAATATTATTATATTCGCCATCCACTTATCTATTTTCTCGCTTTTTGATCCCTTTTTTAATATTCAATTATATTTGAGAAGTAATTTTTAACCTATTTATGGAAAGTTCACCCATTCAAATTCGAAAACGAATTATAATATTCTTATTTGGCCTTCTCTCATGGCCTCGATTTAAATGGTCTTTTAACACCCATATTTCGGGTGCCGAAAATCTAAAGAACTTACCAAGAAAAGGAGTCCTGTTTGTTGGAAATCACCAAACTTATTTTGCAGAAACAGCCTTGATGTATCATGTTATTATCGCTTCAAAATGGAGGAGATTCAATAAATTACCTGCTATTTATATGTTGATGTTCCCAAAGATCAACATCTTCTTTGTTGCTGCAATGGAGACGATGAAATCGGGATTACTTCCCAGAATTTTTAAAATGGCAGGAGGAATTCTGGTAAAACGGACTTGGAGAGATAAAGGTGAAGATGTAAAAAGAGAAGTGGATCTCAATGACACCTCAAAAATTGGAGATGCCCTGCAGCGCGGATGGGTTATCAACTTCCCTCAGGGAACTACAAAACCCTTTGTAAAAGGACGTAAAGGGGTGGCACATATTATTAAACAATATCATCCTATCGTGGTTCCAATCGTAGTCGACGGCTTTAGAAGATCTTTTGATAAACGCGGGCTGCTTTATAAAAAGAAAGGAAGTGATCTTTATCTTACTGTTAAACCTCCTATTCATATCGATTATGAAGGTGACGTAGAGCTAGTGTTGAAAGACGTGATGTTTGAAATTGAGCAATCAGAAGAGTTTGATCAGGTAGGAAACTTGCAATCGACAATTGAACTCGAACAAAAAAAGGATCACCAATCTAAACGAACTTGGTATTGATCAAATAAATAGTCGTTTGCCTGTTTAAAATGCTTATTTCCTAAAAATCCACGATGAGCCGATAATGGTGAAGGGTGAGCCGATTCTAAAATTAAATTATTTGAAGAATCTATTAGTTTCTTCTTTTGCCTGGCGAAATTACCCCACAACATATAGACAATGTTTTTTTTATTCTTGTTGATAAGCTTAATTACATTATCTGTAAAATACTCCCATCCTTTTCCTTGATGTGAGCCTGCCTCACCTGATCTTACAGTTAAAGTTGCATTTAAAAGCAAAACACCCTGTCGGGCCCAGGGGCTGAGATCTCCATCCGAAGCATGCACCTTTCCGAACTCTGCTTCGATCTCCTTATAAATATTGCGCAGCGAAGGAGGAATGGCTATTCCTTTATTTACGGAAAAACATAAACCATTTGCCTGTCCGGGTCCATGATAGGGATCTTGTCCGATGATGACCACTTTCAGGTCCTCCCAACGACACTGATCATAGGCAGCAAATAATTGTTTCCTGGGTGGGAAAATAAGATGTTCCTGATCTTCTTTCTTTACAAACTCACTTAAGTCTAGAAAATAATCTTTTTCGAACTCCTCCGATAATTTTGCTTTCCAATCTTCCGCAATCCTCACTTCCATTTATCAATCGTTATAATTAAATGAATAACCTATCTGAAAGTAAAATCTGTAATAAGAATCTTCTGTATTTCTACTAACTCCCAATGAAATTGGTCCAATTAAACTCTTATATCGAAGTTCTATGCCATATCCAAATAAGGTGTTCTGATTAAACAACTTATTCCAATCAATAGTAGATAATTCACTTATGGGAACATATTTATAATAACTAAGTATGTTAAATCCATATTGAATATAAAAGCTTTTAAAAAGTACATTTTGAAAGGACAGACCTATTAATCCAAAATTAGAATCATCTATTTCGCTATAATTCAATCCATATACCCTTGTGTCATTTATGTTAATCCGCTGAAACCCTCCTAAACTGTATGTGTCTAATAATTTTAAAGTATCCTCATCTGCAATAGTTAATCCGAAAGAAATAGTTGGAATCATCTGGAATTTAGGATTAAAATGAATAAAGCTTTCATTGTTTACATATAGTTGAGTAAAAAAATTAGGTTCAATCATATCCACAATTTCATTATATAATTCTTCCAATTCAGGAGTATAAACCGTTTCGCTTAGCTTAACTGAATATTTGCTTGAAAAAGTGGAGCTGGTTAAAATTTCGGTAGAACTTCCTTGGGTTGGAAAGTTTCTGTCATTCAGGGAATTACGGAAATAATTGAATATAATATTATTGTATTGTATCGTTGCCTTTTGCAGATCGCCACCTCCAACTATTAAAAATTTTGATTTTTGAACCAAATTCGAATATTCATAACCGAAAGAAAAACTCTGTTTCAGTGAATTGGTGGTTAGCGCAAGAAATTTAAATCTATTTAAGTTGTTATTCCCATAATCTATAATTTCTCCATTTTCATAAAAGGGTATTTCAAGTGATTGATAATCATAAATTGCGTTTACAGCAAAATGCTGGTGTTTACCCATGTATTTCAAATAATCAATTCTAAATTTCGGATTCTCGGAAATATCGGCCAAAAAGATTGTCCTGGAGCCCCTAAAAATTAAATTCTTTAAGGTAAGATTGACAACGATCCCTGCTGAGAATGCATTATCATAATGGAAGGATGAAGATAGGGTGGCCGGCATTTTTTCATTCATATCCAGAATAAGTATATATCCATTACTGTCCTTTTCCTTCTCAATATAATAAACCAGTTTATTAAAGTTGTTTAACCCAAAGACACTCCTGACACTATTTTCAATATCTTCCTGAGCAACCATATCTCCCGGAACGATATTTAATTTCCCTTGTATCACATAATCCGGTGTCAAGGTATTTCCTTCGAGTTTAATTTGGTTAATAATAATAGGTTCAGGCTTGGTTGCAATACCTTTATAGGCGGTATCGCTCAGGTTGTATTCTTTGGCCATTTTCAAAAATTCAGGATAGTATTTTTCGCCGGCGCTATCACCTACTTCCAGTATTTCCATATAAGATCCGAAACTGGCTGTACTGTAACCGTCCAATTCAGGTGCAATATAAATATCGCATTCTTCGATCTGTCCAGGCAATCTATCTAAGGAGTTGATCATGGCCATTTGCATTAAAATTCCGGGTATATTATTGATATCCTTTGCATTATCGAATCCTGATGAGGATACATTTACTCCTATAATTATATCAGCACCCATTTCTTTCACTAATTCGACGGGGAAATTATTTAGTATTCCTCCATCAACAAACAAGGTACTATCAACATCAACAGAAGTAAAGGCAGTTGGAATAGCCATACTCGATCGCATGGCTAAAGACAATGGACCATCTTTAAAAATATGTGCCTTTCCTGTACTTACGTCTGTTGCCACACAACGAAAAGGAATTGGAAATTCATCAAAATTGTCATATTTGCTCGAAGACCATGTATAATCGCTCAATAATTCACTCAACATCTGACCTTCAATTAAACCATTAGGCAACATTATTTTGAAGCCATTTTTTACATCAATCGGAAAGTTGATGAGGTAACGATCATAATAAAACTTTTCCTCGTAAGCGATATAGTTTAGTGGAATCTTATTAGATAAAACTTGATCCCAATTAATGGATGTTACAATTTTTTCTAAGGTGTCGGCTGAATAACCCATGGCATATAAGCCTCCAATCACCGCTCCCATACTAGTTCCTGTAATATAATCAGGACGTATGCCCGCTTTTTCCATCGCTTTCAAAACGCCAATATGAGAAATCCCTTTAGCTCCTCCGCCGCTCAATACAACCCCGATTTTGGGCCGCTCAGGTGTTTGTTCAACTTGTGAAAATCCAAATTGAAAGAGCAATAGAAAAAAAAGGATTAGGATAGGTGTTGATTTCATAAAAAAATATTGATTCACAAGAAATTTAATAAATTAAAACGGGCTGAATAAATATATTTGCTGAAAATTTAAAGAATGAATAAAGCTTGGTACTCTTGCAAAGTAAAATATCAGAAAATTGATCAACACGGAAATCAAGTAAAAGCAGCTGATACCTATTTAATTGAAGCAATTTCATATTCTGACGCGGAAACCCGTCTTTATGAAATAATGGAACAATTGGTAAGAGTTGAATTTCAAGTAATTGCCATTTCTAAAGCCAATTTCGAAGATATTATCAATACTGAAGAAGGATACGATTGGTATAAAATTAAAGCTTCTGCTTTAAGTTTTGATGAAGACAGCGGAAAAGAAAGAAAAATTATATCATTTTACCTTATAAGCGCTTCAAGTATTGGTGAGTCTTTAGAAAAGATAAATGTCTATTTAAATGACTCTATAAATGATTATGTGGTTCAAAGCATTGCCATTACTACGATCAATGATGTTTTTCCCTTTGATGAAATAAGTGGAAGTTCAGCAGTTGAATCTTTTCCAAAAGAAGAAGGTTTGACTAAAATAACTGCAAATACTGATTTTTCTGAGGACGAAGAATTAGAAGATTAACATGCATTATTTGTTAAATTCTTTTAAGATAATATTATTATATCTGGCTTTTGTCTAAATTATCAAACTATTAAATGACCTTTATTCGCTTATATGAAGTGAAAAGCGAAAACAGATAAAGAAAAAGAAATAGCTTTGAATAGTAAACGACAATAAAATTATTCCTGTTTAGTTATTAGAATATGGCAAAAATTAAAAAAGACACTCCTAAAAACTCAAAAAAGAGTCGTAAAAAATGGGTTTTACTTTTTTGGTCTGTCATTCTTTTTCCTCCATTGCTTTTGATTTTTATGATCCTTTTAGCAAGCTATTCTAACTTGCCTACATTCGAACAACTCGAAAATCCAAAGCTGAGTCAGGCAACTGAAGTATATTCTTCAGACCATCAACTCTTAGGAAAATACTATAGCGTTAATCGAAATAATGTTAGTTACGATGAAATAAATCCTATGTTGATTAATGCATTGATCTCTACTGAAGATGAAAGGTATTATGATCATTCCGGTATCGATTTCAGATCGATTCCTAGGGTAGTAATAGGGGTTATAAGCGGAAATTCTAGTGCCGGAGGAGGGAGTACAATAACCCAACAATTAGCTAAACTACTTTTTCATGAACGCTCTACCAATAAAGTAAAAAGGGTTTTTCAGAAATTTCAAGAGTGGGTTATCTCCGTTAGATTAGAACGGCAATATACTAAAAATGAGATCATTGCAATGTATCTAAACCAATTCGATTTCATTCATAATGCCGTTGGAATTAAATCAGCTTCAAATATCTATTTCGATACCAGTCCTGATTCACTAAATATACAAGAAGCTGCTACCTTGGTTGGAATGCTTAAAAATCCGGCTTTGTTTAATCCTGTTCGCCGCCTTGAGTTAACCGAAGAAAGAAGAAATATCGTCTTATCACAAATGAAAAGAAACGACTTCTTAAGTCAGGAAGAATACGACTCACTTAAAGTTATTCCCTTACAACTTCATTTCAAACTACAGAGTCACGACGAAGGTCCGGCTCCTTATTTTAGAGAAGAATTAAAAAAAGAACTTAAACAAATTCTTAGTCAAAAAGACTCTACTAGCGGTCTCTATTTTTATGCTAAGGCGGATGGAACGCCTTATGATATTTATAATGATGGATTGAAAGTTTATACTACGATCAATTCCAAAATGCAAAACTACGCAGAACGCGCAGTATCTAAATATTTAGGCGAAGTATTACAGGGTCTATTTACAAAAAATACTTCTAAAAATAAACTCGCCCCCTTTTCGAATGACTTAGATATTAGTTCGGTAAAAAGAATTATTGATAGAGCGATCAAAAGAACAGATCGTTATCGATTGATGAAAACGCATTTCGATGGAAAGATTCCGGATGATAGCTTAAAACTCGCATTTAATTCGCCGGTTCCAATGAGGATCTTTTCATGGAAAGGAGAAATTGATACCCTTATGTCTCCTCTTGATTCTATTTTTTATTATAAGGGTTTTTTACAAGCGGGTCTTGTATCAATTGACCCTCATACAGGATTTGTAAAAGCCTGGGTTGGAGGGATTGATTATAAACATTTTAAATATGACCATGTTAAACAAGGTAAACGACAGGTGGGTTCTACCTTTAAACCTTTTGTTTATGCAACGGCAATTCGAAGTGGTTTTTCTCCTTGCTATGAAATTCCAAAAGTACCTACCACCTTTGAGGCAGGTCGATTTGGCTTAACAGAGGATTATACACCAACAGATCCTGATGGACGATATGGATACATGGTAAGTTTAAAATATGGACTCGCAAATTCGATAAATACAGTAACCGCATGGGTGATGTATCAATTTGGTCCTGAAGCTGTGGTAAAACTTGCCCACAATATGGGTATTAAAAGCAGATTAGACGCTGTTCCTTCTTTAAGTTATGGTGTTACTGATTTATCTTTAATGGAGCTTACAGGCGCCTTAGGAACCTTAGCAAATAAAGGGGTGCATATCGAACCGATCATTATTTCGAGAATAGAAGATAAAAACGGGAATGTGATCTTTTCTGCCAGACCTGAAATGAATGAGGCGATGGATGAACAAACTGCATATGTTATGATCTCTTTAATGCAGGGAACCATTGATGGTGTATACAATTCTTATGCAGATGCTCATCCTGACATGGGAGCAAGAACCGGAACAGCCATGAGGTTAAGAATGGATTTACCAAGTCGTGACTATGATGGAATACCCAGAGAATATGCTATCGCTTGTAAAACAGGTACTACCCAAAATCAAAGTGATGGTTGGTTTATTGGTATTACGCCTGATTTAATAAGCGGGGTTTGGGTTGGAGCTGATGACCGGTCGGTTCGTTTCAATTCTCTTGATCTTGGATCAGGTACCAACACCGCTCTTCCAATATGGGGTTATTATATGAAGGATGTTTATGCAGATTCAACAATTCATATAGAAAAAGAACGGTTTGAGCCTCCTGAAAACGGTTTGAACATTGAAATTGACTGTGAAACCTACTCACAGAAAAACAAACAAAACGAAAGTGATAATGGTGATTTAGATTTTGGTAATTAATCAAAATATTATTTTGGATGTGAAAATACCAAAGAGGCTCCAAGGCACTATGTTACATTAAGCGTTTTTACTTCCTAAGCCTTTTATTATAGTAAGTGTGGGATTTGAAAATGACACCTAATGAAACACTTCGTGAGTTTTATTTATGCATTCATGCCTTATACATTGCTTCTCCTACTCATGCATTGTTAAAAGTGGAATATCAGTATGTAATGCTAATTCAGCCGAAATACTTTTCTTGAAAATCTTATCAAAGAAACCATGTTTACGAGTGATCATAGCTACCATATCTATGCTATTATGACGAATAAAGTCAAAAACACCATCCTCGATCATATAGTTTTCAATGAAAACGAAATCAATATTTACTCCTTCTAATTGCTTTTGATACCACTGTTGCATTTCTTTTACAGAAGCCATAAATTCTCCTATCTCACCATCAGTATGAACATTAATTAAGCTGAGTTTTGAGTTATTATGAAGTGCTATTTCACGTAAAATTTTAAGCGTGTTATTACTCGCTGGTCTTAAATAATCAATAGCAAAAGCAATATTTTTTATTGATTTATAATGCGCTTTTGACGGAATAACCAATAAACTTACTTTACAACGCTTAATAGCGCTTACCGTATTGGTACCAAATAATTTACTTGCCAAATCACTTTCGCCCTTGGTCCCCATTATAACCAAATTGGCTTTGTATTGTTCTGTTAGGGTTTTTAATACTTCATTTAAATCACCCAATAGTGCGATATATTCAATACCTATTCCTTCAGAACTTAAATTCTTAATAATTCTATTTTCGAGTTTTCTAAGCTCAACTTTAGCATTCTTCTCAAGCTCAGCAGAAATATCAATCATTACACTAATACCCTGTGCAGGCAATTCAAATGCGTGACAAATAATCAGTCTTCCGCCAAAATCTTTTGCGAAGTTAATTGCATATTCTATTGCTTTAAAGGCACCATCAGAAAAATCAGTGGGTACTATTATGGTTTTCATTTAATTTAATTTATCAAATTCTAAAGCTAATATACAATTTAGAGGTTAATAATTAAGTGCATTATTAATAGTTGTAACCTATAAATAAAGAGGTGTTTTCATTCTCAAAAATCTCTTTAGGAAATGAACCTTCATCAGAATTTAATATTAGATCCAAATTCATTACACTTAGTGTTTTTTCATCAAACTCAAGATAGCTTTTTAGCATTTCAAAATTCCAACTTTGGTCCTTATAAATTCCCAAATTCCGATTATATCTTTTTAAATATTTGACGACGATCTGTTCGTATGTTTTCGGTAACCCTTCACCATCATCTATTACCAGTAATGTGATCTTCACTTTTTTACATATCTGTTCAAATAAACCACAGAATTGCTTTATCGATATAACTGAATCCGGATTACTTGAAATAATAAAAAGTAAATGATTGATCTTTTGAGCATGCTCCGGAAAAATAACTATAGGACAATGTATCTCCTTTAATCGCTGTGGAAATAGACTGTTTTTAAATATGCTTTTTGAAACAGCAACAGCGTCAGCTAAATAACTTTCTCTAAATAGATTGTCCGGGCCTGCTTCAACCACCATAGAAGAACTCACATCACTTTCTAATTCATTACTTAACTTAACTTCATTTTGTCTATTCGGAGGATCAAAACAATATCTGATGTTTTTTAATTCAATACTATTGTCACTAAAGAGCCTTTTTAAAAGTCCGTTATCATTTTGATAATCAGGATTGATTTCAGAAAACCAAAGGACATTTTTCTTAATCATATTTCAGGAAATAATACTTTGTCGTTTTTATTCGTCTCCTTTAGTTTAAAACTCAAAACAGGAGTAATGGCATGGTTAACTACATCTTCCGCTAAGGATCCATTAATAAGATGTTCAATTCCCTTACGCCCATGTGTCGCAATTACAATAGCATCAGCTTCTATCTCCTTAGCAAAATTTAGTATTCCGGCTTCTATATTATTGTCATTATAAATGTGAATTGAAAAATCTTTAAGTTTGAATTTAGAAGCAAATTCATTCATTATTTTCCGGCTATAGTGACTGGTCTCAAAATTTCCAGGCGTAACCACTTTTAATAAATTATAATGTGGTTTAAATACACCTAAAAAAGTATCCATTTGTTCAAATACACCCTCAAGTTCTTTATAAAAATTAGAAGCGAGTACAATGTTTTTTAAATTAAAAGATCCTTGATCTTCTTTTAAACTCAATATTGGAACTTTCGATTTTCTTACTACTTTTTCAGTATTTGATCCAATAAAAAGCTCCTTTAAGCCCTCAGAACCCTGACTACCCATTACAATGAGGTCTATATCCTTGAACTTTCTTTGATCCATTATTTCGGTCAAAGGTATATCGGCTAAGATGTGTGACTTTAATTCTACATTCCCTAATTTCATGCTAGAAACCATATCTTCCATGGTTTTTTGAGCTTTTTGAAGCATGGTTTTATTCTTCTTATGGTCGATGTTTAAATCAACAAAACCAATGACCGGACGGTCATAAACATGAACTAACTCAATTTTTGCTTTGGTTTTTTTTGCGATCTTAATTGCCGCATTTAAAGCGTTTATTGAACATTCAGAAAAATCTGTAGGGACTAAAATTTTTTTCATATCGCCACTTCTTACAATTAATAAAGTAAAGCTATTTCAATAGCAAATTCAATGACGATTATCAAGCTATTCACTGACAATCATCAAACAATTAATAACTAATGCAATAAGATATGAAAAATATTATTCTAAGATAAATTAGCAATGTGGATCAGTTCACTCTCATCTTCTATGATGATTTTTCTTCCTTTTGTAGAAATAATATTGTCTTCTTTGAAATCATGAAGCAGTCGAATTAAAGTCTCGGTTGCAGTACCTACAATATTCGCTAGATCTTCACGGGTAAGATTTATTACTGTTTTATTGCTTTCATCATGATCCTTACCATAAGTTTCCCTTAGCATGATAAAAGTAATTGCCAATCGTTCCCTTACTGTCTTTTGAGCCAAATTTGTAACGTTTTGAGTCATTATACCTAACTCATGGCAAGCGTGTTTAAACAATTTAGCATACAACTCTTGATTGCTAGAAAGCATCTGTAAAAAATCATGTTTCGGCACAAAACAAACATGACACTCTTCTAAAGTTTCAGCAGAAACCGGGTAAAGTTCTTCACTGATCATAGCTCGATACCCTAATAACTCTCCTTCTTTTGCGATCTGTATAATTTGTTCCTTCCCTTCATTCCCCAGCTTATAGAGCTTTATCTTTCCTTTATTTACGCAATAAACACCTAATGGCCTTGTACCTTCGTGAAATAAAATCTGCCCCTTTCTGTGGATATTAGATGACTTATGACCGTTTATAGCACTAATAGAGTGTGAACATAAACCACCAAATGCAGAGTCGTTCCTTATAGAACATTCCTGACAATCTAACTCAATCCTGTTTCGTAACATATTGGCCAAATATACTACTTATTGAAAAAGTAATAAAATCTTTCATAAATAATAATAGTGTATTTAAATATTGTAATTGATTGACTATCATCAATATATGAATTTTATATTCAAATATTATTAACTTATCCGCTTTAAAATAAGATAAAGAACTCCATTTATTGATAAAGCGTGATATTTATCATTTAAAATAATTCTCCTTCTGTCTACATTTGCACTAAATTTTTAACAAACATTCTTGAGAATAATTAGCCTATTAATAATTACTTTATTGCTCTTTCCCTCAGTAAGGAAATTTTATGTTTTTGCAGATTTTCAATTAAATCGAAAGGCAATTTCTAATGAATTTTGTGAAAATATTCAAAGTGATGAAAATTGCAAAGGTACTTGTCATCTGATTAAGGAAATAAAAAAAGAAAGTACTGAAAAAAATAAATCCCCTTTTACTGCAGTCGATACCCTTAAATATGAACTGTTTTTCTTTCAAGAAAAAGGACCTGATGCTAATTTTTTATCCTATAACAAATTAGCATTTATCCTTCTTTCTGAATCTGATTTCAATATTCCTCTTGAAGGTGTTTTCCACCCTCCTAAACAAGCTTAAATTACTATTTCAAATAGTATAACTTTCTTTTTACTTAATCTCTTCTCTTTTTTATTGCTTTTAAAAAAATAAGGGCAATAAATTGTTGATTAGTGATATGATTTTAATTAACTCTATTTAAAAAAACATGAAAAAACAATATATTCTTATTCTATCCGCCATAGTTTTATTAAGCTTTGCCAATTGCAATAAAGATAATAATGAGCCGGAACCGGATCCAATAGCTCCTGTACAAATACTCGTTAGCGAAGAATATGCTATCGGAACAGGTTTAAAAATATCTTATTATTCTGATGAAGATCCCTTTGTAGGCTATAATAAAATATATTTTACTGTAAAAGATTCGATTAGCGGAGAAACAATAAATAACGATCTGGAGATTACAATTCTACCGATGATGGATATGGGTGCAACTCAGCATTCTTGTCCGACGGAAGCAGTGGTTTACAACAGTGAAACAAATCAATACGAAACAGCCATTGTTTATGTAATGCCTTCCAATCCGGGGACATGGACCCTTACTACAACTGTTATAAATAATAGTAATGGAAATTCAGGTGCTGCACTATTTAACTTTGATGTTGTTCAACCCGACGAAGCTAAAATGACCTCTTTTGTTTCAAATCTCGATCCTACTGCATCTTACTTTATTTCATTGATTCAACCAACAGATCCGAAGGTAGGGGAAAATGATTTTGAGATTCTAATCAATAGAAGAGCTTCTATGATGAGTTGGCCTTATGAACCTTATTTAACGGTTGAAATAGACCCTCAAATGCCGGCTATGAATCATGGGTCACCTAATAATGTAAATCCTGTTCATATCGGAAATGGTCATTATAAAGGCATTGCCAACTTTACTATGACGGGTTGGTGGCGTATTAATATGCTTATAAAAGATGGTGAAGGAAATATACTTAAAGACGATGTTTATCTCGATATTACTTTTCAATAGCTGAACTCATCTTGTGAAAAAGCAAATTTTCTTTTTCCTGGCCATATTGTATTGCTACAATACAAATGGCCAGGATACTACTCTTAAACAAATAGATCTTCAGGAATTTACTGTTGTCGAATTTGAAAATGAAAATGATCCATTAAATGAATATTTTAGGGGAAATAGGTTTTCTCTGACTGAAAGTGCGATGGAACGTATTCCGGCAATATCTCTAATAAGCAGAGGAAACTATGCTCCGGAACCTATCTATAGAGGTTTCTCTTCGGGGCAGGTAAACCTTACAATCGATGGAATGCACATTTTTGGTGCATGTACCGATAAAATGGATCCGGTATCATCTTATATTGAAACCAATAACTTACAAGAAATAGAAGTCGGAAATGAAGCGAATTCTAATTCCAATGGAGCCGGT
>JAHECK010000016.1:34484-37642 GCA_024641785.1 Flavobacteriales bacterium
TCAAAAAAAAGGGGTTTATGGACAAGTATCCACTGGGATCCAAAGTGTTTCAAAGGGCTTTAATACCGCATTAAGCTTAGGGTTTAACGAAAAATTTTTCTCGGGTCTAGTCAATGCCACTTTTAGAACAAATCAAAATTATACAGATGGTCACGGGGAGCTAGTTAACTATACTCAATTCAGTAAAACAAATGTTTCAGCAAAATTAATTTCAAACTTATCCAACTTCCATAGAATCAAGGTCGATTTTATTTATGACCGCGCATGGAATGTAGGTTATGCTGCTTTGCCAATGGATGTGAGTTTAGCTCAAGCAAGTGTTTACGGTTTAACCTATGAACGCTATTTTTTCGATAAAGGACTCAAAGAACTGGATTTTAAAATATATGGGAATAATATTTACCATGAGATGGATGATAGCAAGCGTCCCGAAGTTCCGATTCGGATGGATATGCCTGGCTGGAGTGATACTTACGGTGCTTTTACGACTTTAAAATGGCGTAAAATGAATGGCCACAACCTTCGTCTTAAAGCCGATGGATTCATCCATTTTGCAAGAGCCGAAATGACAATGTACGCCAACGATGCTGCTCCTATGTTTATGCTTACCTGGCCTGATATTCAAAGATATGATATCGGAGCTTTCATATCCGATCTATGGGAATTAAATGAACACCTTAATTTAAATTACTCCCTTCGCTTCGACTATGCAAATTCAAGACTTCAAAACGAATCTGCAAAAGACTATTTACGCATTTTCGGATATAATGTCGATGATCCGATTCCACAAAAGATATGGAACGCGATCCTTGAGCCTAATTGGAAGATCAATAATAATTGGGATATGGGTTGGCTTGCTGCATTCAAACAACGCTTACCTACTATAAGCGAACAATATGGCTTCTACCTTTTTAATGCACAGGATGCATATGACTATATTGGAAATCCAACCCTTATCCCTGAATCTGCCTTGCAAGCTGAAATGAACATTACCTATTCCAATAAGGTCTTTACAGCCACTATTGCGGGCTTTTATTATCACCTAGATAATTATATTGTTGGCGTAATTGATCCTGAATTAAGCGAGATGACCATTGGAGCAAATGGTGTAAAAGTCTATCAGGCTCTTGATTTTGCTTACATGACCGGATTCGAAGCGTCCGCTTTTCTTTCTAAAGAAAAGTTCTCCTGGGCCAATGTTCTTAATTTTACCTATGGAAAAGATAGTTATAATGAGATTCTTCCTCAATTGCCTCCTCTAAAAATAACCTCCACATTTACCTTAAAAGCAACAAACTGGGATATTAGTCCTGAATTTGTTGGTGCAATTAGTAAGGAAGATGTCCGTGTTTCTTACGGAGAAAAATCGGCTCCGGCATGGATGATCGTAAATTTAAGAGCCTCATACTATCTTAAGAAGAAAACGAATTGGACTTTCCAAGCGGGCATAGAAAATATATTGGATAACTATTATTATGAATTTTTGGATTGGGGACAAATTCCACGACAAGGAATTAACTTTTATCTGAACGTAACTTTTAAATTTTAAGACAAAAAAATTACACACCTTATGAGTGTGTAATTTTTTGTCTTAAAATTTTCTTTTATTCTTAGAATCTCCAACCTAAACGGATGCCTCCAAAAGAACCAATCCCCATTGCCGAGTTTTTATGCTCTGGAGTTGTTCCTGAACCTGAAGATCCATCAATACTCCATGAATAAGTTCCTTCTTTTTCAGTGTTCCAAACCATACCAAATCCAAATTCAGCTCCGACAAATAAATTTTTGACAATATAAAAATCCATTCCGGCATTTAAGCTTGTTCCAAAAGAAGATGTTTTATACTCTTCACTATAAGTGTAATTTAGAAAGTAACCAGATCCATCAGAATTATCTCCATCATCTTTCATAGATCCACTTCCTAAAGCTATATCAAGAGCCACATATGGCGATAAGCGTTTTGTGGAAGCAAAATGATATTCAATCCCAGCTTTAAAATCAAAACTACTCATTTTCATAGTGACTGTACCAAGAGCTCCTGATCCATCCCCATTCTCAGCAAAATTTTCCTCATAGGATGCAGATGCGTAGTTTAGGCCAACACGTATAGCCATATTTTGATTTAAAAAGTAACGGAATTTTATACCAGGAGCGGTAATTAGGCTTGAGCCACCACCAAAAGATTGTCCGAGACTTACTTCTAAAGAAAAAGGACTTTCACCATCTCCAGGCATTGGAGAATTAGAACTTTCATCTGCACCAGTTTGAGCTATTAAGGATACACTTAATAGCAGAAGTGCGCATAAAGAGAATACATTTTTCATAATTTAAGTTTTTTAGTTTGCTTAAAAATAAGGTCTTAAAATGTTTGTTTAAATTATATATAATAGAAATTGTCAACAGACAATTGTTATTTGCCCAATAAAAACGTTAAAAAATGATCGTTTCAATAATTGAAACCGTCTTTTCACTAGCTCCGCTATTTTGCTTTATAAATGATTTTGAATGCTCACAGGAATTGCTATAAAAAGTCTCATCATGGATTAAATTAAACATTATTTCAGTAAATCCTCCGGCAGTGCTGATCTTAAATAATCCTCCGGCATCTTCCATTGCTTTAGCTTCCAGAAATCCACTATGATCAGGCCCTGTAATAACAGGGATTCCAAAAGCGGCCGGTTCAAGTATATTATGAAGTCCTTCTTTAAATGCTCCACCTATGTAACTTATATCAGCATATTTGTATAGGCGGCTTAAAATCCCTATGCTATCCAATATTAAAATATACTCTTCTTTTAAATTGTTTATTTCTGAATATAATATCGCTTTCCCTTTGAAGCTTTTTAAAAGAGATTGAACATGCTCTTTAGCGATGTCATGAGGTGCTATAATAAAACGAAGATCATCAGGATTTTCCCAAATATAAGGACTCATTACTTTTTCGTCCAAGGGCCATGAGGATCCGGCTATAAACACTTTTTTATCCCCAATAAAAGATTCGATTTCAGAAAAATGATCTGTATTAACACTTAACTCTGCAACGCGGTCGAAGCGTGTGTCGCCTGTTAATATCGTGTGAGTATAGGAGATGGAATTTAAAAGATCCAATGAATTTTGATCCTGAACCAGGATCTGATCAATCAAAAATAAAAGCCTTC
>JAHECK010000112.1 GCA_024641785.1 Flavobacteriales bacterium
TAGATTTGAATTAAAAAGAACTTTAATCGATTGATTTTCAATAGCCTCATTTATTATTTCCCTATTCTTAGGTTTTAAACGAGAAAACTGATCACTTCGGTATGATAAAATTACTTCATTTTCATCTTTTAATAAAAGAGCCGTTTCGATAGCTGAATCTCCTCCACCTACGACAATAATTTTTTTACCCAAAATTCTTTCCGGTTCCAATAAACGATAAGCCACTTTCGCTGAATCTTCACCTGGTACATTTAATTTTCTTGGGCTTCCTCTTCTTCCGATTGCCAGTAAAACATTGTTGCAAAGATATTCGTCTCCATTTGCTGTTACAACTTTGAATGTCTCATTTTCAGAGAGTACAATATTTTCGACTTTAGTATTTTCAAGGATTTCCAATTCATGTTCTGAAATTATTTTTTTCCAAAGCTGAAGTAATTCATCTTTAGAAGTATCAAACAACTTTACTTTTCCATAAAGTGGAAGATCCATAGGAGAAGTCATAACGATCTTTGCTCTTGGAAATGTATAAACCGTTCCTCCAAGTGAATCCTGTTCTAAGGTAATTGATGTTAATCCGTGTTGCTTAGCTGCTAAAGAGGCTGAAATACCTGCTGGCCCGGCACCAATGATCAAAACATCCAGAACATTATTCTTATTTGCTTTTTTACTTCCAACAATACTCTCAATCGCCTGCTGACCTTGCTCTACACTATTTTTAATCAAGCCCATCCCTCCTAGTTCTCCTGCAATGTAGATCCCTTTGGTATTGGTTTCGAAATTTTCATTTACATGGGGAAGATCTACACCTCGCTCTTCAGTACCAATTCTCAATGAAATAGCTTCGACCGGGCAAGCATGAAAACATGCCCCATGGCCAACACAGTTTGTTGTATTGATCACGGTGGCTTTTCCATTCACAATACCTAAAATATCTTTTTCGGGGCATTCAGAAATACAAGCGGCACTTCCAATGCAGGTTTTAAGATCGATGAAAGGATGTAATGAAACCGGTTCAAAAAGACCTTCTTCCTTTGCAATAGCCACTTTCTTTTCAGTCTCAACAGAAACAACCTTCTTCTTTTTCAGATAAATGAAAATAAAGATCGCTATTAATAAAAATACGACTCCATAAACGACGATTTGTTCGATCAGTACTTCTTCCATCAAAATATCCATTTATATCCAAAAGCCAGTGTGATACCGACGTGTATAATTACTATGATCAACATAATTAAGGCAAAAGGTAAATGAGCCACATGCCAGTATTTAAAAAGTCTTTGCATGGTTTCCAATCGTTTTATCTTTCCTGAAAGGGATATCTCTTCTTTTACAGTTCTAATAATTGATTTTCTTTCTTGAGGAGCAATTTTATTTTTTCTTAAGATCTTCCTCAACTTCCAAATGGAAGATTTTTGTGTGCTTTCGCTTGTAAAAGTCTCCAGAAATGCAAGTGTCTCTTCATTTAATTTGAATTTCGAATTCATTTCAACTGATAAGTCGTTCTGCATATTCTTTACTTCACTTAAACTCAATTCCCTACCCTCGATTGTTCTTGGTATCTGAATGTAAATAAATCTCCCGATAACTCCACTTAACACCACAGCTACCATACTCCAGAACGCAATGGACACAATACCACCAAATTTAAATGAAGTATGAAAAAGGATGAGTATAGGACCAAGTGTGCATAAGAAAATATGGAATTCCAATAAATATTTAAGGCGTAAATATTTCGACATAAAGTTATAACGCTTGCGGGCTATATAAATTGAAACTCCAAAGAGGATCATCAAGGTTCCAATGATACCTAAACCATGACCATAAGCTCCACTAGGCTTGAACCAATCGTGCTTCGGATGATAAAAGCGCTCCTCTATTGGTGTTTGGTAATAGCTATATCCTATATAAAATAAATAGACCGTCACAAGAATTGTAACGGCAACCATCAATAAAATAAAGAAGGTATGAATTGTTTTATTCATAGTGCTCAGTTTGAATCATTTGATTTTAAATTGTACGATAAGTATATGATATAGTTGATCATATTAAAAAGATTTATGTTCGATCGCTCTTTTTTTAATGATGAAACGGAAATAAATTACCTTGAAGTAAATTACTTTTTAATTAGGACTTAAAAAAAGAGATAAGAACTATTTTATGAACCAAAATCATTTCTTAAAGCCTTCCTTGATGCCCGGTCCACCAAAGAGAAGAATCGATCTATTTCATTCTTATCTTTCGATTTTGAATGACCTTTAATTTTAATGAAATTGCAATCTATTTGGTCCATTATGCTATAAAATTCTCGATATAGCAGATGTTGATTTAATATTCGCTTATTTTTTGAACGAAAATTATTTTTTTCGAGAGCGCTTCTCCTGCTAAGCAATGATATAATCGAGTTTGAGTCGGTATAAATATTTAGCTTTATTCTTTTTGTTTTTACGCTATCCAAAACATAAAGTAAGGTCTGTAGCTCTGCCTTACTCGACGAGCTATTTTCAAATAGAACACATTCAGTCTGATGTTCTAGTGAAAATTTAGTCCCTTCCTCTATCAATAAAAAAGTTCCATAAGCTTTTTTTGATTGTGGATCAGTACTAGCATCAAAAAACAAAAGATATTTTAATGATTTTAGATTCAAATGGATATTATTTTTACCAATTTAATAATCTCATGTAGAATAGAAAGCAAATATTGGGAGATCTACTATAAAGCTTTAATTAATATTAGAGATTAACTCTTAAATAATACCTACTAATCGACAAATAATTTCGATTAATATAATCTCAGTTATTAAAATCATAGGTGTATTAATATATATTTGTCGTGTAAACGACAAAACATTAGATTTTATCTAAGGAATTAATTAATACGAGGAATCATGAAAAATTTAAAACAATTTACCTTACTCAGTTTATTAATCATTGTGCTTTTAAGTTCTTGTAAAAAAGACACTGTTGAGCCTGAATCACCTATTAGTAGTCCATATGCAAATACTTATAGTGGTGAATTTTTACAAGACTATTTTTCTTTGCAATGTGATATTGTGCGAACAACACCTGGCTTTTTGCCGACTTTGGCTGCACGGGCATATGGTTATTTAGGTGTAACGGCTTACGAATCAGTGATTCATGGAATTCCTAATGGAGAATCTTTAGAAGGACAAATTCAAGGATTTAACCCTGGTAGCTTACCCGTGCCAGATTTAAACAATAAATACAATTGGGCATTATCATGTAATACGGCATGTGCTCAAATGATGAGGCATATGTTTGGTTCAAATTTATCAGCTGATAATCTGGCTCTTATTGATGCTATGGAGGCTGCTAATAAAACAGAATTAAGCAGCTCTGTTTCTGATGAAATAATCACTCTTTCTGAAAATTTCGGAAAAGACTTAGCTGATGCCATCTATGATATTAGTCTTACTGATAGTGGAAACGAATCTTATTTAGATCCTTTTTCGCAAGCGAATCCAATTGTCATCCCTCCGGATGATTATTGCTGGGTTGCCACTGGCCCTCAACCTGGCCCATTAACTCCTTATTGGGGAGATAACAGAAGTTTCATTTCAGGTATTGCTGCAAACACTCAAGTTGGAGCTCATATGGAATTTTCAACAGATCCAAGTTCTGATTTTTATGCTGCAGCAATGGAGGTTTATAATCAAGTAACTGTTTTAAATGGTCCTGAAGAAGTTACTATTACTGAGTATTGGGCTGATGATCCATTTGCAACTTGTACTCCAACAGGACATACCTTTAATATTATCAAACAAATGTGTGCAGAAGCAAATGCTACTCTTGAAAAAACAGCAGTCGCTTTTGGAATGATGGGAGTGGCTGAAAATGATGCTTTTATTTCTTGTTGGAAATCGAAGTATGATTATGTATTAATTAGACCTGTTAGTTATATTCAACAATATATTGATGCTAGTTTTACTACCGTAATTGGCACTCCTCCATTCCCAGCTTATACTTCAGGCCATTCTGCTGAAATCGGTGCAGGTACAAAAGTAATGATCGCTTTGTTTGCTGAAGCAAATGGAGATTATACTTTCACGGATCTAAGTCAAGTTCAATATGGATTTACAGCTCGCAGTTTCGATAATTTATATGATATGGCTGAAGAATGTGCACTTTCAAGATATTATGGTGGAATTCACTATACCTTCGACAATGTTAAAGGATTAGAACTAGGATTTGGAGTCGGCGATGCTGTTGTAAATGACATAAACTGGCCTACAGATATTCAATAAAATGAAAAAGTACTTTTTATTTTTTTTGATCTTTTTGGCATCTTGTGCTACGAATTCTGATCAAAAAAATGAATGGCCTGTTGATCTCGATGAATTATCAACCTTACATTGCCAATCGATAGCGTTAAAAAATGAACGCTTTCAATTAGCTGATTCCATTCGTTTTATTCAGGATAGCATTATAGTAAATACGAAAAGTGGAAATGACATAAGCTATTATCAAGATCACCTTATTGAACTTGAGAAAAGAAAAAAGATTTTGACTGCTAATAGCTATGCATTATCTGATACTATTGAATCTAAAATGAAAATAGTGATCCGAGATCTAAACCCGGATGAAAAAAGAATTTTTAATGACAGCCTAAATGCTAGAACAAAAGCAAAAGGATGTGAATAAAAATTAATGAATTAATAAAAGGAGATCATTCTTTTAAAATGATCTCCTTTTATTTACTTTTTCTTCCGATTATTAGCTCTTTTATCTCCTTTAGTCTTAGGCTTAGTATATTTCTTGGCAATATCTCTTCGATAAGAACCTCCGAGATTTACTTTTTTATTCTTTTCTGATTTCTCATGAAAACCGGTATCAGGAGCATTTTTTAATAAATTCCGACTATATTTTTCCTCAATTTTAGGGCGTTCCTCGGGAGTCAATTGAGAAGATACTGTAACCTCTTCCGGAAAAATGATCTCCGGTATGCTATAATCCATCAAGTTTTCTATCGCAACTTTAGCCTCTTCTTCTTTTGGAGAATAAAATAAAATAGATTTCCCCTCCTGCTCTGCTCTACCAGATCGCCCAATGCGGTGCATATAGTTCTCAGCGTATGTTGGTGTATCAAAATTTATCACATGAGATATCTTTTCAAGATCTAAACCTCTAGACATTATATCAGTTGTTACTAATACCCGAATTAAGCCACTATCGAATTCCTCGACCATTCGGATGCGATAATTTTGAGACTTATTCGAATGAATTACGCCAACAATAGTCCCAAGTTCTTCTGCTAATAACTCATGTAAGCGGTCGGCGCTCTTTTTATCGGAAACAAATACTAAAACCTTATTAAATTCTGATTGATCTCGTAATAGATATAAAAGAAGATTAGTCTTAGTATAAAAATTAGCCGCTTTATAACAAGTCTGTTGAATATTATCTAATGGAGTTCCACTAAGCGCAATGGATACTTTTACAGGTTTAATAAAAAAATCATCGATGAGTAGATCCACCTCTTCGGTCATTGTAGCCGAAAACATGATGTTCTGTCTTCGTTCAGGTAATATTTCAAAAATATTAGTTAATTGAAAGATGAAACCAAGGTCTAACATTACATCCACTTCATCGATCACCAATTTTTTGATCTCTTTTAATTGAAGTGCACGATTTAATGCAAGATCATATAACCTCCCCGGAGTGGCTACTAAAACATCACATCCCTGAGCTACCGATTGAGCCTGTGTTTTTATATTACTCCCGCCAAAAACGCCTAAAACCCGAATACTCATGTATTTGGTTATCTCCTTAACATTTTCAACAACTTGTAATACTAATTCTCTTGTAGGTACAATGATTAATATTCGAGGATTTATCTGATTTGAAAATTTAAAGTCCTGCAAAAGCGGAAGCAAATAGGCAAAAGTTTTTCCTGTTCCTGTCTGTGCGATTCCCACCATATCTTTCCCCGAAAGAATAACAGAAAACGCCTCTTCCTGAATCGGTGTTGGTTTTTCAAATCCCAGATCATCAATTGCATTCTTTAATGCCTTAGAAAGATTTAATTCTTGGAAAGTATTCATGAACAAAAATTTTGGCAAAGGTAAGACTACTTTTCAATTATCTTTTGGCTTAAATATTGATTAATCCGAAACGATATCACTAATTTTATAACTAAATAAAATTCAAATAAAATGCGACAAAAGCACTATTTATTCCTACTCCTCATTTTTATAACAAACATAAGTTTAGCAAGTAGTACTGATTCTAAAATTACCGATGTAACCGTTTATCGGCAATATGCCCGTATCAACAGAATAGCTACAATAAACTATAGTTCAGGTACTTCCGAAATTGTTTTAGGCAATTTATCTTCTAATATTATCCCTTCGAGTATACAAGCAAATGTTAAAGGTGCTGCGACCCTACTCTCTTTAAATCATCAAATCAATTATCTCGAAAACCAGGATCGCCCAAAAATGATCAAAGTACTTCAAGATTCATTATTGCTAATACAAAATGATCTTAAATGGATTCAAAATCAAAAAGCAGCCTTGCAAGGAGAAGAGCAATTGATCAATTTAAACAATAAATTGGGGAGTGCAGAAACTGGGATGACAGTAATAGCACTTCAGGATCTATCTAAGTTTTATAGAGAACGTATTCTTGAGATCAAGAAGAAAATCTTCGATTTAGAAAAGGATGAATATGAATTAGCCTTAAAAAGAAACCGAATTCATGCTCAGTTAAATGAAGTAAGTGCAAACTTTGTAACGAAACCTACAGGCGAAATTATCTTGCAACTTACGGCAACAGCCCCAGGAAAAGCAAGCATATCATTTAGTTATTTAGTAAACAGTGCCGGATGGACTCCGATGTATGATATCCGTTATGAAGGGATTGAAAAAGAAATAAGTTTAATCTATAAAGCAAATGTATATCAGAATTCAGGTTACGATTGGGACAATGTAAATTTGACCGTTTCGAATGGTAACCCTGCTCAAAATAATGAACGTCCCATTTTAAATCCTATTTATATCAATTTCTACCAGGGCCAAGTGAATATTAGAGGAGCTAGAGCTGAAAAATCGATGGCAAATATGGCTTATGCGCAATCCTTACCTTCGATCGAAATGGAAGATTACATTGAAAAAGATAAGGCTCCAGAATACATTGTGACTGCAACAGAAAATCAGATGACAACAGAATATTCGATAAACTTGAAGCAAAGTATTGCATCGGATGGGAAATTTCATCTCGTTGCCATTACTGATTTTGATCTGGAGGCAAAATACCAGTATCATTCGGTACCCCGAATTGATAAAGGCGCTTATTTGTTAGGAAAAGTATATAATTTCGGGAAGTATAACTTACTGGTGGGAACAGCTAATATCTTTTTCGAAGACATGTATATCGGTCAATCTCAATTAAATCCAAATGTTTCGTCTGATACTTTATTGATTTCTCTCGGAAAGGATAATAATATTAATATTCAACGAAATCAGTTAAATGATCTTACCAGTACAAAATTAATTGGAGCGAATAAAAAGCAGACTTATGCTTATGAAATTATTGTAAAGAACAATAAGAACAAGGCCATTAACATTGAAATCCTAGACGCAATTCCAATTTCACAAAATACTGAGATCGAAGTTGAATTAATTGAATCGAGTGATGCTGAATACCTTAAAGATTACGGGAAGTTGAGCTGGAATATTAAACTGGATCCGGGACAATCAAAAAGACTTACTTTCACTTACTCGGTTAAATACCCTAAAAACCAAGTGGTTTCAGAGTTTTAATAAAATTGATAAGTAAATCAGGCTATTTTCTATAGTCTGATTTATTTATTTTAAAAATAAGCTAAGTATCAGATAATTAGCGTGTTTTATAATTTATTATCTTTAGAATGCAAACTTAAACACACAATGATATGGACGCAAGATCTAACAATCTAAACTGGTTTGAAATACCGGTAAGCGATTTGAAACGGGCAAAGGCATTTTATGAAAAAGTCTTTTCAATTAAAATGCCTACGATGGAAATGGCAGGTATGGAAATGGCTTTTTTCCCTGCCGAACCTGGATCCGGGAAGGCATCAGGTGGAATATCCAAAAGTGACATTCACAAACCAAGTATGGATGGAGCAATCATTTATCTCAATGCAAATCCTATGATGGACAATTCACTTTCAAGAGTCGAATCTGCAGGAGGAAAAATAATAATGCCGAAAAGTAAAATTAGCGATGAAATTGGCTACATGGCTATCTTTGTCGATAGTGAAGGAAATCGAGTAGCAATGCATTCACAAAATTAAAGTTTCGAGTTTATGACTTTGATGATCTTTCATTATGAATATTCTGGGTTAAAGTAAAAAATGAGGAATAAGCTTACCTTTGAGCAATATTTATAAGACATGCTCAACTTAGGACAACAAAACACTTTATCTGCACTTCGTCAGACTGACAACGGAATTTATTTAATAGATGAAGAAGAAAACGAAGTGCTTTTGCCTAATAAGTACATTCCGGAAGGAATGAAAATGGGTGATGAAATTGATGTTTTTTTATATACCGACTCCGAAGACCGTCTGATTGCGACTGACCTGATCCCTAAAGTTTATTTATATGGTTATGCGCTACTCGAAGTTAAAGATGTAGCTAGTTTTGGTGCTTTTTTCGATTGGGGATTGGAAAAAGATCTTTTAGTTCCATTAAATCAACAAGCCAGAGCGGTAAAAGTTGGAGAAAAGCACGTGGTTTATCTCTATTTGGATGATCAAACGAACCGATTGGCCGGAAGTACTAAAATAGGAAGGACATTATTGAAATTAGGAATTGATCTTAAAGTGGGTGAAGAAGTAAAAGCACTACCTTATGATGAATCAGAACTAGGTTTTAGTGTGGTCGTAAATGACAAGTACCAGGGAATGCTTTACAAAAATGAAATTTTCGAATCGATCGATATTGGAGATGAACTTAAAGCTTTTGTAAAGAAGATTAGAAGTGATAATAAAGTGGATCTTAGCCTTAATCGATTTGGTTATAGGGCCGTTGACGATAATTTAGAAAAGCTGATTGACGTTTTAAAAGCGAATAATGGCGTTCTTAACTTGAATGATAAAAGTGACCCCGAGCTTATCAAAAACAAGTTAGGGATGAGTAAAAAGGTGTTTAAAAAAGCGATCGGGGCATTGTATAAACAAAAGAAGATCGAAATCAGCGATACCGGGATCAAATTAAAAAATTGATAAAAAAAAGGAAGTCCAAATGAACTTCCTTTTTTCTTTATAATATGTTTTTGTTTTTAAATAAGCAGCAAAATCTTATTTCGATAATTTTACATTCACAGCCATCATTCCTTTCTGACCTCTTTCTAATTCGAATGTAACCATGTTATTTTCCTTGATCTCATCCACTAAGCCATTTACGTGAACGAAGAAAGTTTCACTGGTTTCCATTTCTTTGATAAATCCATAACCTTTAGAATCATTGAAAAATTCAACACGACCTCTTTTGATCGGACTTACTTCGTCTTCTGCGGTTCTTTTAGGCACTGAAATCTCAATGTTTTTAGCATTGATCTTTTTTTTCTTTAAAGGATCTGGGGGAGTATCTGTAAGTTGACCATTTTCATCAACATACATTAGCATATCTTCTAATGA
>JAHECK010000113.1 GCA_024641785.1 Flavobacteriales bacterium
CTGTGCGTCAAAGCAAACTTCCAGATCCGAAAAAAATTGGAAATTCAGGTTCATTTTTTAAAAATCCGGTAGTGAATAGGTCGGTGCTTAAAAATCTTGAAAAAAACTTTGAAAATGTTCCAAATTATCCTGCCGAAGATGGTCATGTTAAATTAGCAGCAGGGTGGTTAATTGAAAAAGCAGGGTGGAAGGGATTCCGTGACGGAGCGATTGGTGTTCATGAGAAACAAGCACTTGTGCTTGTAAATTATAGTGATGGAAAAGGAAAAGATATTTTGCTCTTAAGTGATAAAATAATAGAGGACATTAATAAAAAATTTGGTGTTCTACTTGAAAGGGAAGTTAATATTTTATGAGTTTTTATCGCAAAAGAATTTTTTGTCCTGCTTTGATTGCTTGATCCTGACTGGCATCATTCATCTTTAAGAGTTTGCTCATTTTAATTCCATAATGCTGAGATATACTTCTCCATGAATCTCCATTAGCTGCAATGCAACTTTTCTTTTTTGATTTATTATGTTTTGGCTGAATAAAAACGACATCTCCGGCATGGATCTGATCATTTTTATCAAGTTCATTATATTTTAAGATCTGCCATTTACCCAAGTTCATATCACTTGCTATAGAGTTGTAATCATCTCCTTCTTTAGCGATGATATAGTTGATCTTATTTTCGTGAACATATTGTTTTCTTCCTATTGTGATCTCAAGTTCCTTAGGCTCTTTTGAAGAATTTTTGGATTTCTTTTTGGTTGGAGTAGAAGCAATGATAGTTGGATTGGAGTCATCATTATATTTACTTTTACCCTTTAAGGATAAATAATCTTCGTAGGAATATTTATCAAATTCATAAAGTTTATTTTCTTCAATGATTTTTATCAAACGAGAAGCGTACTCAGGATTAGTCGCATATCCTGCTTTTTTTAGTCCTTTTGCCCATCCTTTATAATCGGTGAGTTTTAAAGAAAACAGATTAGCATAACGTGGCTTTAATAAAAACTGAGAATGATCTTCAAAACTATCTTCAGCTCTTTTATATGATCTAAAACATTCATCCTTTTTATCATCATCCATATAATATCCCGGTCCATCCCATCCATGACATTTTATTCCAAAATGATTATTTGCTTTTCGTGTCAAGGTAGAATTACCATTTCCACTTTCCAATATTCCTTGTGCCAGTGTTATACTTGCTGGAATATTATGTTCAAACATATTTTTTAAGGCGGTTACTTTCCATAGATCGATATAATCCTTACGAGTATATTCCGTTTCATTCCCATTCCCCAAAACGAGTAATGAAGTTTGAATAGTAAAAAGATATATTAACAGGGTTATCCTCAACTTATTAACAATTAGTCCATTCTAAAAGCCAAATATAGACTACAAAAACTCCAGTTATTAACTTTTTTTATTTGAATCTCAAACAAGCATTTGTTAATAAAGGAATTAATCATATAAGCTTTACTAAAAGAGCTTAATTGGAATAGAATTTCACTTTATAACGATTTTCCATCCCTTTTATTCCTTGCAAACCACCGCAGTGATAATAAATGATTTTTGAACCTGGTTTAAATTGATCTTTGCGGATCATATCATATAGTGCAAACAATGATTTTCCACTATAAACGGGATCTGTTTTGATCTTATGTTGATCATAAAAGTGCTTCATGAAATCAATAAGCGATTGATTCATTTTAGCATAAGCTCCAAAATGGTAATCATGTTTTAATTCAAATCTATTGATCGATCCAGGGAAACTACTTTTCGAATTATAATCATCGATAAAATCACTTATTTCCTTTTCGAGGTATTCCGCACCTTTTAATACAACAATACCAATAGCTTTTTGCTTGTCGTTCAGACCCAGACAAATACCTGCTAAAGTTGCGCCCGTTCCAACTGCACTTACGATAACATCAAAATCCAAATCGATCTCAGCAATCATCTCAATACATCCTTGTAATCCCTTGGTATTTGCACCGCCTTCCGGAATAATGTAAGGATCATTATACTTTATCATTAGTGATTTTTGATATTCAGCATCATCTTTATTTCGATATTCCTCTCTTGAAATAAATTCTAAATGCATCCCTAAGTCTTTTGCGGTTCTCAAGGTATCGTTGAGCGTTTCCATTTCTTCCCCTCGAATAATTCCAACTGACTTCAATTTTAGATCAGAGCAAATGGAAGCTGTTGCTGCGATATGATTAGAAAATGCTCCTCCAAATGTGAGAATACTATCCTTTTTTAATCCAATGAGATTGTATTTTAGTTTTCTCCATTTATTACCCGAGATCGAGGGATGTATAAGATCATCTCGCTTAAAAAAAACCTTTATTTTTTTTTCAGTAAAAAGAGGATCTTTTAACTCATGAAGTGGGGATGGAAGCAGAAGATTAATTTTACCATTCATGGGCATCTTCATCAAGCCATTTACCTTGGACTTTTAAGGTTTGTTCGATAATGTCTCTAACGCAACCATAACCTCCTTTGAAAGGAGACACATAGTTACAGATATGTTTGATCTCATTCACAGCATCTTGCGGACAACATGCCAAACCGGCCATTTTCATCACCTTCATATCAGGAATATCGTCCCCCATATAGAGAATTTCTTCTAAATTGATCTTTGTAAGATTAAGAAACTCAATTAGTTTTTGTTCTTTATTTTGGACTGAGGTATAGACGTGTTCTAAACCAAAATTTTTAAGTTGTGTCAATACACTTTCTGACTTTCCGCCAGTTATAATTACGAGGCGTAGCCCTTTTTTAATTGCATATTGAATTGCATAGCCGTCTCTTGCCGAAAATGAACGAACTGGGTCCATTCCCGGAAATAAAATTACACGATTATCAGTAAAAACACCATCGACATCAAAGATGAGTGTATTAATATTTTTTAAAATGGATTTATAATTTTCAGCCATTGTATCTTTTCATTATTTGCTTACTTAATTGAAGGTACAAAGATTGCAAATTGGGATTGTTTTTTAATAATTCTTCATGCTTTTTAAGCACATCAATGTCTTTTCTCATGGCAGGCCCCGTCTGCATCATTTTTGGGTGATTGTCTTTTAAGCGTAAAATAGTTTCTTCCAACAAGGGGCGAATCAAGCTACCATCGATATTTGCTCTTTCCAGTATTTCATAAGCTTCTGTTGCTAAAAGATTTACGAAATTATTGGCAAAAACTGCTGCTAAATGCAATGTTTTTCTCGATTCAGAATTCATTACTTCCACACGCTTCGTAATCATTAAAGCAAATTCTATTAATTCCTTTTCAAAGGTGATGTTATTGCTTTCTATTAATATTGGAATAGTGGAGAAATCGATTTCTCTGTCTTTCTTAAAGGACTGAAGAGGATAAAATACTCCGTAATTTTCGAAACGATCCTTAAAAACATCCATTGAGATCGCTCCACTTGTATGGATAATAGATTTTATACCTTTTGGAATATCACTTATAACATCCATAATAGCATCATCATTAACAGAAATTATTAGCAGATCTATAGTTGGGTCTATTTCAGAAATACTGCATGTTTTTGCTCCAATTAAATTTGCTAATTCTTTTGCATGTTCCTGATTTTTAGATGATACACTGATGATAGAACAAGCTGATTTTTTCAAAGCTTTACTTAAATGCAAAGCGACGTTTCCACTTCCAATAAAGGATATTTTATTCATGAGCATAACCGAATTGTCCGTTTAAAAATACTAAATTTACGCGCTATAAAAACTGAACACATGCTTGATAAGATTTTTAATATTTTAATTTCAATGAAAACCATGGTAATTATGATTTTGCTCTTCGCAATTTCAATAGCTGTGGCAACTTTTATCGAAAATGACTTTGGAACCCCGGCCTCAAAGGCGGTAATTTACAATACTACCTGGTTCGAGACTATTTTATTAATTCTTTTAATTAATCTCATTGCCAATATTTATAGGTTTAAGATGTATAAATTGAAAAAATGGCCTGTATTTTTATTCCATATTGCCTTTATATTAATCTTACTGGGATCTGGAATCACAAGATATATTAGCTATGAGGGAATAATGCATATCAGAGAAGGAAAATCAAGCAGTTTATTACAGACGAGCAATGGTTATTTCCAAATAAAAGTGGATGATCAGGTTCAACAATACAGTTTCGACAAAATGATGTTTGTTAATCCATTGTATAATAAGCCTTTCAATCATAAGTTCGATTTTAGTGGCAAAAAGATTAAAATCGAAATTCTTGAAACCTACGCTTCTGCAGAATATTATATTGAAGAAGATGCAAATGGTGCCGGGATACTAGAATTGGTTACTACAGATGGAAATGGAAGAGTTACACGATATGTAAAAAGTGGAGAAAGAGTTTTACTGGGCCAATTACCAGTAAGTTTTAATGTAGACGATGATAAAGACTTTGCTTTTAAAATTAAAGAAGATGCAGATGGACTGATTTTTAATTCTCCAGTAGCAGTTTCCTACTTAAGCATGGATACTCAAACCAGAGGAGTTTTAAACCAGGATACAGTTCAGGCATTTCAAGCCCGGCATCTTTATACCATTGGGGGTGTAAACATTGTACTTAAGCAATATTATCCAAAAGCAGAATTAAAAGTTAAATCCGGAAAGCCAGGTAAAGATGCTTCTCCTACAGATGTGATGTTGGTAAAAGTCAATGTAGATGATAACTCTCAAGAATTATTTATTGAAGGCGGAAAAAATTATACCAGCGCATCAACAAAATTTTCATTTGGAGGATTGAATTTCAATTTAAATTATGGAGCAAAAAATATTCAACTCCCTTTTTCAATCGAGTTAGTTGATTTTCAATTAGATCGTTACCCGGGGTCAATGAGTCCTGCTTCTTATGCAAGTGAGGTTATTTTAATCGATGAGCGTCACAATATTAAGGAAGAGCATAGAATATTTATGAATAACGTTTTGGATTATGAAGGATTTAGATTTTTTCAGTCTTCCTACGATAAAGATGAGCTGGGTACTGTGCTTTCTGTAAATCATGATCGAATGGGTACCGTTGTAACTTATCTTGGTTATTTGCTAATGTCGATCGGGATGTTTTTTACCTTATTTATTTCAGGAACTCGTTATGATAGATTGAAGCAGATCGTTTCCGGACTTAAAAATAAAGCAGGCCTTTTAATAATAGGGGTCTTTATTAGTTCTATGGCTTATTCACAAGGCCATAATCATAGTGTAGATGAACTTGCAAAATATGCAGTGCAAATAGATAAAGATCATGCAAAAGCCTTTGGTGAAATTTTAGTTCAAGATAGAGGAGGAAGGATTAAGCCACTTAATACGATGGCTTCTGAAATCCTAAGAAAAGTAACTCGAAAAGAGACTTTTATGGGAATGGATGCTAGTCAGCTTTACCTTAGTATGATGATTTATCCAGACTACTGGCAGCAAGTTCCAATGATTAAAGTTACTCACGATGCTTTGAAAAAGGATTTAAATGTTGATGGTAAGTACGCTACTTTTTTAAGTGTTTTTGATAATGAATTTAAGTATTTGCTAGGTGAAAATCTTGAAGAAATTAATCGTACCAAAGAGTCAGAAAGATCTAAATATGATAAAGACATATTAGCTGTTGATGAAAGAGTAAACATCCTTTATATGGTTTATACTGGGTCTATGCTTAAGATCTTCCCTGATTCAGGAGATGTAAATTATACATGGTATGCTGCGATCGCAGAACCTTTCCCATTTAGAGGAAGTGATTCTTTATTTATTCGAAATATTCTGCCAATGTATATTGGAGCGGTTGAGTCAGCAACTCATACAGGTGATTGGACGAATGCAAATGAAACACTATCTTATATTTCAAAGTTTCAAAATAAATTCGGAAAGGATGTAATGCCTCCTGAAAGTAAAATTAAGTTAGAAGTATGGTATAATGAGTCCCAAATCTTTAAGAAACTATTTCAGTTTTACGGCCTAGTGAGTTTCTTACTTTTAATTATATTATTTATTAATGTTTTTAGAAATAAAAGCAAAAGGGGTTGGTTAATAAAAAGCCTACAAGGTCTATTAATTGTAGGATTTGCATTTCATACTGTAGGATTAATTGTTCGAGGCTATATTTCGGGTCACGCTCCTTGGTCAAATGCTTATGAGTCGATGGTATTTATCGCCTGGACTACAATGTTAGCCGGGATGATCTTTTCCAGAAAATCGACAATTGCAAGTGCTGTTACCGGAATATTAGCATCTCTTATATTGATGGTTGCCCATTTAAATTGGATGGATCCTGAAATCACAAATTTGGTTCCCGTGTTGGATTCTTATTGGTTAATGATCCATGTCGCTATTATTACCTCTAGTTATGGATTCTTGGGTTTAAGTTCATTATTAGGACTCCTTAATCTTTTATTGATGATTTTTCAAACAGAAAAGAATAAGGCTAGAATTAAGCATACCCTGAAGGAATTAACAACCATTAATGAAATGACAGTTCAAGTAGGATTATTTCTTCTTACCATTGGTACTTTCCTCGGTGGAGTTTGGGCGAACGAATCCTGGGGAAGATATTGGGGTTGGGATGCGAAAGAGACTTGGGCTTTAGTTACAGTGCTAGTATATGCTTTTGTAGCTCATATGCGTTTTATTCCTGCTTTGATGAGTACATATGCGTATAATGTTGCAACACTAGTTGCTTACTTATCGGTATTAATGACCTATTTCGGAGTAAATTATTACCTAAGTGGATTACATTCATATGCTGCCGGAGATCCATTTCCAATTCCAACCTTTGTACCTGTAACATTAGCTGTGATGTTTGTTCTCATTGTTATTGCAAAAATCCGAGTCAAAAAAACGAAGCCAAGAAAAATAAATAAATAGTCGTTTATTTTTAATTAGAGAACATGAGCTTAAAATTGGATATACTTGCTTTTGGTGCACATCCGGACGATACGGAATTAGGCTGTGGAGGGACAATAATAAAGCACATTAAAAGCGGAAAAAAAGTTGGTGTTGTAGATATAACCGAAGGTCAGTTAGGATCGAGGGGTAGTGTTGCAGAAAGATATAAAGAAGCAGCAAAGGCAGCTATAATTCAAGGGCTTAGTATACGTGAAAATCTGGGTTTTGAAGATGGGTGGTTTCGCAACGATAAAGCCGCTCTTGACAAAGTGATAGAAATGATCCGGAAATACAAACCGGAAATTGTTTTAGCCAATGCAATTACTGACCGACATCCGGATCATGGTAGAGCGGCCAGTTTAATTGCTGATGCTTGTTTTTATAGTGGTCTTGTTAAAATTGAGTCCTATTATAATGATATAAAACAAGAAGTTTGGAGACCAAAAGCATTATATCATTATATACAGGATTATCATATTGAGCCTGATTTTGTTATTGATGTTAGTGATCATTGGGATCAGAAAATAGAAGCTATTTTGGCTTTTTCTTCACAATTCTATAATCCTGAAAGTAATGAAAAAGAGACCCCAATTAGTTCTAAGTCGTTTTTAGACTTTTTAGGAGCGAGAGCAAGAACTATTGGACGTCCGATACATGCGGAATATGGAGAAGGATTTACACGAACAAGATATCTTGGTGTAAATAGTTTATTCGATCTAAAATAACAATTTTCTTAGTCTGAGAGAATATGCTACTTATTGCTCACAGTTCTATATTATGACATAGTCGATGCTATTCGTGATTTTTTTGTAAATCATTTTAAGTCTTAACTCAAGATTTGAGTATTATGATTAAGTGATAAATTACTGTTAATCAATTTATTACAATTAATTAGTAACAAAAAGCGTGATTTTAAGTTTCCAATTCTGCTAATACATAGAAAATAAGAATTATGCGAATTGGATTTTTTATTTTAAAATTTAAAGTATACTTGTGCTCATGGAAAAAAGATTGATGATTTCTTATATTTACATTTCTTTTTCTGACTTACATTAAAATCGAATAAATGAAAAAAATTACTTTATTAGCTCTTACATTAGTTGCAAGTTTTATGTTTAATTCTTGTGGAAGTGACGAGCCTGCAGAAGAAACTGCTCAAGTTGAAATACCAACTGTCAGAAAAATAGGGACATTTAAAAATTTAAGTCCAGTTGAGTTTAAAAAATTAATGCTTTCTAAACCAGGTACAGTTTTAGATGTTAGAGAATCTAATGAAGTAAGATCAGGAGTCATTGAAAATGCAATTGTTATTGGACTTTATAATGATGAATTCAATGAGACTATAAATACTTTTGAAAAAGACAGACCTGTTTATGTTTATGATGAGTCGGGAAGTATGAGTGTTATTGCTGCAAAAACACTTTTATCAAATGGTTTTAGTGAAGTATATAGTTTGGTCGGTGGAGTAACAGCTTGGGGAATGGAAGGTTTTTCATTAGTAAACCCAAATATTATCAAAGGTAAATTCTAATAACGAAATATAGTTTTATAAAAAAGCCGGGTATTACCCGGCTTTTTTTATGCTTTTATTAACTGGAAATTACTTTTTAAAAGTAGCAGAA
Organism: Flavobacteriales bacterium; assembly: GCA_024641785.1. GTDB lineage: Bacteria > Bacteroidota > Bacteroidia > Flavobacteriales_D > JAHECK01 > JAHECK01. Next base: position 8,511 of record JAHECK010000113.1, read on the forward strand.
ACGACCAATTCTTTACTGCCTGGAGTATAAACATAAAAGCCTTCTTTGCTTTTAATTCCTTTCTTGCCGGCTTCTACCATATTTACAAGCAATGGACAAGGAGCATACTTTGGATTCCCCATTCCTTCGTGCAATACTTTTAGAATGGATAAACAAACATCAAGACCAATAAAGTCGGCTAATTGTAAGGGTCCCATTGGATGAGCCATACCTAACTTCATTACTGTATCAATTTCTTCAACACCAGCAACCCCTTCAAATAAAGTGTAAATGGCTTCATTTATCATTGGCATTAAAATTCTATTCGCTACAAATCCTGGATAGTCATTAACTTCTACCGGGACTTTATTTAGTTTTTTTGATAATTCAACAACCTTTTTTGTTACATCATCACTCGTATTATATCCTCTTATTATTTCAACCAATTTCATGATAGGCACGGGATTCATAAAATGCATCCCAATCACTTGTTCTGGTCTTGATGTTACAGCAGCAATTTTTGTAATTGAAATCGATGATGTATTACTGGCTAATATTGCAGAAGGTTTAGCATATTGATCAATATCTCTAAAGATCTTCAATTTTAACTCAGTATTTTCAGTTGCGGCTTCAACGATTAGATCTGCATTTTTTATACCATCACTTAATACAGAAAAAGTATTTATTCGAGAAAGTGTGTTTTTTTTGTCATCCTTGCTTATTTTTTCACGGGAAACCATCCTTTCCAAGTTTCCTTCAATTTTTAAAACAGCGGCATCTAAAGCTTCTTTTGACACATCAACTAAAGATACATCAAAGCCAAATTGAGCAAATGTATGGGCGATACCATTACCCATTGTTCCAGCACCAATCACAGAAATATTTTTCATAATTTACTTTTTAATAGAATTTTTTAAAGGTACAAAGTTAAGTGAAATTGATCTTTACTTTCCACTTCCTTTTAAGATGATAATAATGGTATAAGCCATTATTTTGAAGTCCAATGCGGGGGAAATATTTTCAATATAGAGCACATCATATTTTAGACGCTGTACCATCTGATCTACATTTTCTGCATAACCATATTTAACTTGCCCCCAGGATGTAATTCCAGGTTGAACTTTATGCAGGTATTGATAGT
>JAHECK010000017.1:0-2082 GCA_024641785.1 Flavobacteriales bacterium
TTCATATTTTAACTTGACTGTATTCAGTACGCCTATTCCTTCTACTTTAATATCATGACCTTCTTTACCTAGTAATTTAGCAAGATCATCAAGCTCTTTTTTTGAACGTTCCTGTTCTACAAGTACGATAGCATTATCAAGATCTCCCCCTTTTATCAACCCCGCTTTAGCCAGACTTTCCAATTCTCTTAGAAAAACAAAAGTTCTACAGTCTGCGATCTCATCTTTAAATTCATCAATAGTATACATTGATGCATGTTGAGTTCCCAATACCGGTGAATGATAATCAACCATTACAGTTAATCGAAACTCCCCACCTTCAGTTGGTACCGCAAGCATTTCAACATTCTTTTCAGAATCCTCAAAAGTGATAATTTCCTTTAGATCAAAGTATTCTCTAACAGCATCTTGTTCTTGATAGCCTACTGCCTCAATTGCAGTTACAAAAGGCATTGAACTTCCATCCATAATAGGAACCTCCGGACCATCAAGCTGAATAAGAGCATTATCAACCATTAAACCATATAATGCAGCTAAAACATGCTCTGTAGTGTGCACTTTAACTCCATTTTGCTCTAAAGTAGTCCCTCTTTTAGTGTCTGATACCAGATCTACATCTGCAGTAACAATTGGATGACCTTCAAGATCTATACGCTGAAATTTATAACCATGATTTTCAGGTGCTGGTAATATATTAAGCATTACTTTTTTACCAGTATGGAGTCCAATCCCCTTTAATTCAACAGGTACACGAACAGTTCTTTGCTTTTCCATTTATTTTAACTGATTTTTTAAGAATTGAATCTCTTTTTCCATTTCATTCAGCTTATCTCTAAGCTCAGGCAATTTTCTGAATTCTACATAAGAGCGCTGGTATTTTCCAGCTTCAATTGCAGGTGATCCCTGAAGAACAATACCCTCAGATTTAACCTTCCCTCCAATCCCGCTTTGTGCAGCAATTTTAACTTCATCAGGAATAGAAATATGGCCAATAATTCCAACCTGGCCTCCTATCATAACATTTTTACCAACCTTTGTTGATCCTGCAATTCCAGTCTGAGCTGCTATTACTGTATTATAACCAATTTCACAATTATGTGCTATCTGAATTAAATTATCAAGCTTAACCCCTTTTTTAATTATAGTTGAACCTAATGTAGCTCTATCAATGCATGAATTGGCTCCAATCTCAACATGATCTTCAATAATTACATTTCCGATCTGCGCGACCTTATTATATTGGTTTTCTTGATTTGGAGCAAAGCCAAACCCATCTGCTCCCAATACCACACCGGAATGAACAACACAATGATCTCCTATGATCGTATCTGAATAAATTTTACACCCTGCGTAGATAATAGTCGATTTCCCAATTTTTACATCATCTCCTATATAGGTGTTAGGATATATTTTTACCCCTTCTGCAATCTGTGTTCTTAAGCCTATATATGAAAATGCCCCTAGATAAACATCTTTTCCAATTTTTACATCATTTGAAATGAAAACAGGATCTTCTATACCAACTTTATCATTTTTTAGGTGATTATAATATTCTAATAATCGAGCAAAACTTTGATATGAGTCCTTTACTTTAATTAAGGTAAGGGTGTCAGGCAGTTTTTTTGAAGGCGAAAAATCATCATTTACAATTACAATTGATGCTTTTGTTTCAAATATATAGTCAACATATTTTGGGTTTGATAAAAAAGTAAGACTACCTTTTTTACCTTCTTCTATTTTAGAAAGGCTGCTCACTACAATTTCTGCATTGCCTACAACTTTTCCCTCTAAAATATCAGCTATTTGGCCGGCTGAAAACTCCATAAATTTATATTTATTCAAAAAAAGCGCTACTCAGTTTATAATGATGGATTTAGGATAACAAATAAAATATTTTTCAACAGGATCTGAAAGTGATGAAATATTCAAATTATCAGATGCCTGGATAAAATCCAACAATCCTCCATTTTTCATTTTAACAAAAATATGATTGTCTCCATGATCATATGCATTATTACTAATCTTTCCCTCAATTAAAAGGTATTTTACCCATTCACTACCGAAAGTTTTTTTAATCTCTCC
>JAHECK010000017.1:2154-34453 GCA_024641785.1 Flavobacteriales bacterium
TCGAAATTTTAACCTTTAAAAGTTTCCTTTCAATTAAGGAGCGGCAAAGGTAAGATAAAATTGTGTCAGAATGTGATTGCCACACTTTTATTGCTCCTATAATATCTAAATCGCCTAATTTTAAAAAGTGCTTTAATAATGTAGGATCCATTTTCATAGATTCTTCATTTAAATTCTGGTATAAGAATACATGTAATGATGGTGAACAAAATAACTCCTTCCCTTCTTGTGCAACCTCTTTTGCTCTTTTTAATATCATTATCAATAAATATTCTGCACTCAATACTGTTTTATGCAAATAAACCTGCCAGTACATTAATCTTCGAGCTACAATAAATTTTTCAATTGAATAGATCCCCTTCTCATCAACTACTAATAAATCGTTTTCGACGTTGAACATTTCTATTATTCTTTCACTACTTACCACACCTTCAGATACGCCACTATAAAAACTGTCTCTTTTTAAATAATCCAATCTATCTACATCTAACTGACTACTAACCAATTGGTTTAAAAATTTTCTATGATAAGTGTTTTTGAATATTTTTATCGCTAGCTCTAATTTTCCATCAAACTCTTCATTTAAAAGATTCATAATCTGAAGAGATAAAAACTCATGGCTTACTTCTTCAAATAACGTGCTTTCAAGTGTGTGACTAAAAGGTCCATGCCCTATATCATGCAATAAAACTGCAATTGAAACTGCTTCAAACTCTTCATCAGTAATTGTGACCTTTTTCTTCCTTAAAGCGTGAACTGCCTTAGTAACAAGGAATGTAGCACCTAAAGCATGAGCGAAGCGATTATGAACAGCTCCAGGATAAACCAAACTAGTTAAACTCAACTGCTGAATCTGTCTTAGACGTTGAAAATAAGGATGCTCTATTAAATCGTAAAGAAATGGAAATTCCAATGAAATAAAACCGTAAATAGGGTCGTTTATTATTTTAGTTCTACTGGTTGAATTTATATAGGCCAATGATTCGTAATTTTGAAATTCAAATGTATTAGAAATATATGGAAAAAATAAAGATACTATGGGCCGATGATGAAATTGACCTTCTGAAACCACATATCCTTTTTCTTGAATCAAAAGGGTATACTGTTGAAACAACAAATAACGGTGCAGATGCTATTGAAATGGTCGGGGATAACAACTACGACATAGTGTTTTTAGATGAAAACATGCCGGGAATATCAGGTTTGGAAACACTGACTCAGATTAAAGCTTCAGATCCTTCCCTTCCGGTTATTATGATTACAAAAAGTGAAGAGGAAACAATCATGGAAGAAGCGATTGGATCAAAAATCTCTGATTACCTTATAAAACCGGTTAATTCCAAGCAGATCTTACTTTCAATTAAAAAAAATCTGGATACTACCAGACTTATTTCAGAAACAACACAGATAAACTATCAAAGTGAATTTCGCAATATTGGAATGCGTCTTGGAGATCGATTGAATTACGAAGAGTGGAAAGAACTCTTTAAAAAATTGGTTTATTGGGAAAGCGAGCTTGAAAATTTAACTGATGAAGGAATGAAAGAGATCTTCTTCATGCAAAAAAAAGAAGCAAACGAACTTTTCGGGAAATTTATATCTGAAAACTACTTAGATTGGGTCAATGGTGTTGGAGATGAAATTCCAGTAATGTCACATACCCTCTTTAGTAAAAAGATAGCTCCCTTTTTAAAACAAAATAAAGGTGAACCGCTTTTTGTGGTCCTCATTGATAATTTGAGATTCGATCAATGGAAAACGATCAAAAAACGTCTGGAAAATAATTTCAGAATTGATCAAGAAGAGATCTACTATAGCATTCTTCCTACCGCAACACAATTTTCTAGAAATGCCATATTTTCAGGACTTATGCCTTCAGAAATTGAAAAACGTTTTCCAACTCTATGGAAAAATGATGATGATGAAGGTGGGAAAAATTTGTACGAAAAAGAATTTTTTACCGACCTGCTTAAAAGAAATGGCTTTCCTTTAAAATTCTCCTATAATAAGATCACAAATTTATCATTGGGCAGAAAACTTTCTGAAAATTTTAATAATCTACTCACAAACGATCTTAATGTAATCGTTTATAATTTTGTAGATATGCTTTCGCATGCTCGAACTGAAATGGAAATTATTAAAGAGTTAGCAGATGATGAATCTGCTTATCGCTCCCTTACTGAAACTTGGTTTGATCACTCTCCCTTAATCGAAATAATGGAGAAAATTTCCAAAGCAAAAGGTAAAGTGATTATCACTACTGATCATGGGACAGTGCGTGTTCAGGAACCTTCGAAGGTAGTTGGAGATCGAAATACAAATACTAATTTAAGATATAAACAAGGTAAAAATCTTAACTATAACAATAAAGAGGTATTTGAAATTTCAAATCCTGCAGATGCATTTTTACCCAAACAAAACGTAAGTTCAAAATATATTTTTGCTAAAGAAGATCGCTTTTTTGCCTACCCTAATAATTACAATTATTATGTTGGTTATTTTAAAAACACCTTTCAGCATGGAGGGATCTCATTAGAAGAAATATTAATTCCATTTATAACTTTAAATCCTAAGTAAAAACTTGAATACCCTTGTAAGTAATTCGCTAAATGATCTTCCGGTGCTTGCAGCTGAAATAATTGAAAAAGCTAATGAAGTTCGATTTATTGCCTTTACCGGTAATTTAGGTGCAGGAAAAACAACACTTATTGGTGAGATTTTAAAAATGCTTAGCAAAAATGATTTTAATGGGAGTCCAACCTTTTCTTTGGTTAATGAATATATATCAAGGTCAGGAGAGTTAATATATCACTTTGATTTCTATCGACTTAGAAATGAAAATGAAGCTTTTGATATTGGTTGGGAAGATTATTTGCAAAAAGAGAATGCCTGGATATTTGTAGAATGGCCTGAAAAGATCGAAAATCTATTGCCGGAACACTTTCTTCATGTAAATATTAAACAAGATAATTCAAGTAGATTATTTGAATGGAAAATGTTTTAACTTTATCCTAAACCAATAGTCCATGTCATTTTCGAAAGAAATTATTAAATCACTAGCTGAGGAAGCGCTTTTACCACAGGAGGAGTATATGTTTGTTGGAAAGAAAAAAAAACAACTTTCTATCGGCCTACCTTGTGAAACGACTTTAAAAGAACATCGAATTCCTCTAACTCCGGAAGCTGTTAAAGTATTAGTGAGCAATGGACATAAAGTTTATGTAGAGACCAATGCCGGTATTCGCATCAACTTTCAAGATAAAGATTATAGTGAAGCCGGTGCTTCTATAATTTATAATCCAAAAGAGGTTTTTAAAAAGGATATGGTACTTAAAGTAACCCCTCCTAGTAAAGAAGAGATCTCCTGGATGAATCCCGGAAGTACATTAATGTCAGCTTTGCAATATAGCAAAGATCTAAAGGTCTCTATTGTTGAGTTAATGAAAAAGAAAATCACAGCGATTGGATGGGATCTTATTAAAGATAATGAAGGTATTTTTCCCGGAATTAGAGCTATGAGTGAGATTGCAGGAAATGCATCCATTCTTCTCGCCTCTGAAATACTGAGTCATCATGAAAATGGTCAAGGTGTCATGATGGGTGGAATTTCCGGAGTACCACCTACTGAAGTAGTTATTCTGGGAGCGGGAACTGTCGGTGAATTTGCTACTAGAGCATCTTTAGGATTAGGTGCTTCTGTAAAAATATTTGACAATTCTATTTATAGATTGAGAAGGATTCAAAATGATCTTGGCCAAAGAATTTATACTTCTATTATTCAACCAAGTGAATTGTTAAAAGCGCTTAAAACAGCAGACGTTGTTATTGGAGCGCTGCGCCCTGTAAATGGGAGAACTCCGGTCGTGGTTACTAGTGAAATGGTAAGCCAGATGAAATTTGGCTCTGTGATCATTGATGTGAGTATTGATAGAGGGGGTTGTTTTGAAACTTCTGAAACAACTACACATGATAAACCAACATTTCAAAAATATGGCGTAATTCACTATGGTGTTCCAAATATTGCATCGCGTTTTGCTAAAACGGCATCAATGGCATTAAGCAATATATTTCAACCTATTTTACTTACAATGGGTGAAGCCGGTGGATGTGAGAATATGATCAAAATTAATTCAGGATTTCGACATTCTGTTTATATATTTCAAGGAGCACTGACTAATGAAATCATTGGCTCTGTCTTCGATCTTCCTTATAAAAATATTGACCTACTAATAGCCACTCTCTAAGTGAAGAAAAGATTTAGATTATTTCTGGTAGGTTTTATCATCGGTATTTTCGCAGTGATTTTAATCTATGGTGAAAAATCAAATACCATGTTCAAATGGACTCCTGAAGGAAGAGTTCTTAAAAGACTACGATTAACCGAAAAAGTAATAAGCGATAGTTTACAATGTATTCTGGAATGCAATCATTTCGACCAAAATTATTGGGATTATCTTTATGAAGATGGAAATGTAAATTTCTCTAGAGCCCGGACAAAACCTTATCCCTACTATACCGTTTTATTAGAAAATGATACCATTAGCCCGATGAAACTTACTTTTCTAGCTCAAGATAGCCTATCTATACTTGTCGATTTTTCTGGTCCTAATAGTTCTTGCAACTGTGCAAACTAACTATATTTCAGGCTCTTCCATACTTTCTAATTCAAGCATAGCCTCTTCCCATTCGTTTTCTAATTGACTTATTTTATTTAAAATCTCTTGATGCTCATTTAAAACGGTTTCATGCAATTGGGACGTAAAGAAATCAGGCTTCGACATTTCCTCTTCTATCTCATCTTTACGATTCATTTTCTTTTCCAATCCTGACTCAAGTTTATCAATGATCTTTCGAAGTCTTTTTTGTTGTTTGTCAAAATCCTTCTTCTGTTTAAAATTGTTTTGATTTAAAGATTCTGATTTCTTAACTTCTTTTTGCTTTTCTAACCGTTCAAAAGCCATGATGGACTCTTTTCTTTTTTCATCAAGAAAAGCATCTATATCGCCAATATACTCACTGACTCCATTCGGTTTAACTTCTATTATTCTTTCTGTCAATAAAGAAAGGAAAGTCCTATCATGTGATACAATTAATAAAGTACCTTCAAATTTTTCTAAAGCTGCTTTTAAAATATTCTTTGAAGCAATATCCAAATGGTTAGTAGGTTCATCAAGAATCAAAAAATTATATGATTTTAATAATAACTTACATAATGCTAATCGGGCTCGCTCCCCTCCCGATAAAACCTTTACTTTTTTATCTACATCTTCACCGCTAAACATAAAAGACCCTAATATTTTACGGCTTGCTTTAAAAAGATCTCCAGTCGCTTCACTTTCAATTGTTTCAAGCACCGTAGCATTTTCATCAAGTTGTTCCGCTTGATCCTGAGCGTAATAACCAACTGAAACATTGTGACCTAATTCATAAGTCCCACCACTCGCCTTTAATTGCCCAACCAAAATTTTGATCAATGTTGTTTTACCGGTACCATTTTTCCCCAGTAGAGCAACTTTTTCTTTCCGTTCGATTTCAATATTTATGTGATCAAAAACCTTATTATCGCCGAAAGATTGTCTGAGTTCATGTGTCTTTAGTACTACTTTTCCACTTCTTACAGGTTCCTGAAAAGAAAAACGAAAATTAGAGCTATTAAAATCATCAACTTCAATTGCTTCCAGACGATCCAGTTTTCTAATAAGGCCTTGTGCAAAAGAGGCTTTATTCTTCTTTGCTCGAAATTTCTCTATCAGTACTTTAGTCTCTTTAATGTACTTCTCCTGATCTTTTATCTTTTGTTTCTGTCGCTCGATCTCTTCTTTTCTTACTTCTAAATATTTCGAATAGGAAAATTTATAATCATAAAATTTTCCAAGACTTATCTCAACTGTTCTTTTAGTTACATAATCCAGAAAACGCTGATCATGCGATATAACTACAATAGCACCGGAGTATTGAGAGAGAAACTCCTGCAACCATTCAATAGCGATGATATCGAGATGATTTGTAGGTTCATCAAGTAAGAGCAAACGTGGTTCTGAAAGTAATAATCGAGCTAAGATCACTCTCATTTGCCATCCTCCGGAAAGTGTAGAAATAGAATGATCAAATACTTCAGGACTAAATCCAAGTCCCCGAAGAATAACTTCAATCTTTTTCTCAAGTTTATTCCCTTCTGACAATTGTAATTGATCATTGATATGAGTCAACTCAGTAAGCCAATCAGAGTAATTAGGATCGCTAAGCATCTTTTCATCACTTAACAAGCTTTCTAATTCAATCTTTCTTTCTTCAAATTTTAGCAAGTCGCCAAAAACGGATCTACACGCTTGCCGTATAGTAGTATCTAATTCAATATCAAGTGATTGAGCCAAATATCCTATGCTTATGTCATTAGGCATAGAAATCGTCCCTTCCAAAGGAGTATTTATTTTAGCAAGCATCTTTAGTAAAGTAGACTTACCTGCACCATTCTTACCTACTAAACCTATTTTATCTTTTTCAGCAATAAATAGTGAATCGTAGTCAAAAAGGGTATTATCTCCATATGCATGGAATATTTTGTTTACACTGATCAAGACAAAAATGTTTTTACATAAAAAAAGGCGCCCAAAAAGCGCCTTAAGTTAATACTAAATATTTTTAATAAGACCACAGATCGTGTTCCCAATTAAAGATTTCTTTTTTAATTCTTTCCGACTCAAGTAATGCATCTATACCTTGAGCATAGCTATTGATCATTCGGTCATACACATTATCTTCTTTAATAATGTAACTATCGAACATTCTTTTACTAACTAAGTCATCAAAACTAATTCGTTGAGCATCATTTTGAGGATTGAAGCTTTCGAAATTTACAAATACATATCGACACTCAGGATAGTACAACCAAAATATTGGTTGATATCCCATAAATGCACCTTCCTCAGAATAAACTTCTTTCATAGGGGCAATTCCAATTACTCTAACTTGAATAGTTGAAGATTGCTTATCAAAATACCAAACTTCTTTCACCCTATATTGTGTGATCTCAGTCGACCCTAATTCTTTTTCTTGAGGAACCATAATGAATTCGCCTGTATCCAAGTCTTCTGTCATTACAGTATCTATTTTTACGAATACTCCCTTTATTTCTTCAGGAGATAAGGGGCTTGTAAATTCATCATCTTGGTAAGTAGGTCCTGGACTATAAGCCGTTAATGAACCATCTACCATTATAGATTGTTTAATCACATCAAATAAACTCAAACGTCCTTTAATAGGCTCAATTGGGTAGTATAATGAAAAATTAGCCTTTTCTCTAAGGTCAATGGTTCGCCAAATTCTTTTGCTCCATAATACATCTGCTTCACGAATAGATGGATAAGGGACTACCTTTTTAGTTCTAACATTTTCTTTAATGTAGGCACCATCTAGGATAGTTTGACCATTACTCAAAGAAGCAATCATTACAATGAATCCGAATAATAAAATAGCTCTTTTCATTTCTTAAATATTTGACAACAATTTTAATATAATTGTTAATCTATTTATCATTAAAGTATACGTTCAAAATAATTAATGTTTCAATTTTGAATACACTAATTGGCAACTTTCAAAGATATCGGAGGTAAACTACGAATTGTACCATCTTCTCCCTTTGCTTTTATATTTTCAATTAGGATCATTTGACCAGGTCGAGCCTTATCAAATATTGCCGCTAATTCACTATCAACACGGTTCCCACTAATTAATTTATCAACCGGAGTACCATTTATTACAGTTACCATTTTAAACTGGGTAATTGTAAATTTCATATCAAAATCAAAGTCTTCCAATTTAGCGACAACTCCTTGTGCTGCTGTTAATTCCGTTTTCTTTATCCGATTATCACTTGGAAATTTCCCAGCAAATGAAGGCATTGGATCCGGAACCGTTTTAACGCGAAATTCCTTCGTTCCCATCGTTTTTACACTTCCATCAGCCATTTGTGCTCTAACCGAAATTACAGCATTATTACCTTGTCGAACACGAACAACCCAACCTTTCCCATCACGAGAAATAGTTCCATTTGAAATAGATGGTCTTAAGTCATCTAAAGAAACTCCAGGCGCAGATATTTCAACTGGATTATCAACTCCTTTATAGAAAACGTTCATTTTTGTAGGAGCAACCGTCAATGCCGGTAATGCTACTTCATAATCGACTTCATATGAATAAGGTCGGGGTAATCCATCGGGTCCTTTAAACTCAATAATTCCTTTGTATCTAAAATCTCCAGTTGCACGTGCTGGTATTTTAATATGTCCACGACTATCGTCTACATAAACCAAATTAGATTGATCTTTCCTAAGTGGAGTAGAATCATTCTTTGCAACTGAGTTATTAGAAATATAAACTACTGGTTCTTGTGTCGGGTCAAATGCTGCTAGGAATACATCAGCTCTAAAAGTATCTCCTGCAAATACATAAGACGATTTAGGTATAACAACTGATGATAATTCAGTAAACTTAAATGAACTTGCATCAACCTGATTATTTAAATACGATACCACATCAGATTCAGCATTAAGCACATCCGTTTGGATCTTAGATAAAATAGTGATTGTCGCAGCAAGTGGAGTATGATAAAAATTCAAAGATTCCCAATTTTGCTCTAATCCAGAAGCATCTTTACCGTCCCTAAAATCAAATGACTTATCCAGTGATCTATAAATAATATTTGTTGAATCTACATTTGGTTGAGTTATGATAATATTTTTTAACTCATCTCTGAATAGGATCAATTTATTCTTTAAAGTTCGCGCTGAATACTTCTCTTCAGTTGGTTTGTCGGGATTATTCCCAATCAGAATATGGGTAGGTGTATCGTAATTATCTTTTGAGTTTACGAACTCAAGCGACAAAACAGTATCCTGTCCTAATTCATTTTCAGCAATAACTTCTGTCAATTCAATCCCTTCACTTTTGCTAATTAAATCAGCTTTAAGTTGATTGATGTGATCAATCATATCATCCGTTCTTTCTCGAACTGATACTGCATCATTCCAGTAAATTCCAACTTTTCTTGGATTATCATCAAATGATTTTTTAAAGGAGTTGTATTTTTCATTAGACTTCACCTTAAAATTCACTTTCGTTCTTTCCAAACCATCGTTTACTACAACAAAAGCATCAAGTATGTCCTTTGATACATTCAGCGCCAAAAGTGCTGTAAGTACCAAATACATCATCCCGATCATCTTCTGACGGGGTGTTTCTTTTCCTCCTGCCATTATTTAGCTAAATTATGATTTACTAGTTGGGTTCATGGCATTTAACATATTGCCATAAACTTGATTTAAAGCAGCTAAACTTTTTGACAATTCAGCTATATTATCTTTATAATTTTTAGTGTCTTGGATCGACGCATTGAGATTAGAAAGAAGTTCTTGAATTCCTTCAGATAATTTCATATTACTATCAACATGCGAAGATGTTCCTGCAAGTTGGGTTTCATAGGAAGTGTTTAACTTCATTAAGTTATCTGAAAGTTGTTTCAATTGCTCACCTGTTTTTTCTCCAAGATCGCTCGATTGAGATATTCCACTAATAGATTCAGCAGCCTCTCTATACGATTGCGATAAAGTATCAACACGTCCTGAAGCAGTTCTCACTGACTCTACATATTCGCTGGTTGCAACTTGTGCATCAGAAATATCACTAATTTTTTCTACTTGATCTTTAAAAGATCTTAATCCATCACCTAAATTTTCAATTAATTCAGGCCCGACCTTGGCATCAGACAACATTTTATCTAATTGTTGGGTCACACTTCTTCCATCACCTATAGATTCCATCTCATCAAAACCTTCTTCTGCTTCACCTGTTCGCAACTGTGGATAAACCAAAGACCAGTCTGGGTCTTCATGAGGAGGCTCAAATGCTGAGAAAAAGAAGATCACAGCTTCTGTTGATAATCCAAGCACAAGCATTGGTCCCGCTCCTGGATAATGTTGAATTTTAAATAAAGCTCCAATAATTACTACAGATGCACCCCATCCATATAATTTAGCCATAAACTGTTTCCACTTTTTACTTCCCGGTTTCATTTTTTACAAAAGATTTTGATGTATAAATTGTAATTATTAAATATTGATCTCATTTATTTATGAAGCTCAATATTACTTTTTAATATCTATTATTATCTGATTTCCCTCTACCTAAGTAACTCATCACTGATCTAAATCCAATATAAGATTTAGCTGTATCTTGAAACTCATATGCTCTAGTACCTACTTGTAAGTAATACTCAACATCTTTCCAAGATCCACCGCGGATCACTTTTCGTTTTAATGCAGGAGGATCATCTTGTACAGCGTAATAAGTATAAGATGGATTCATGTCATGCATAAATTCATAAGAAGATTCATCATATGCAGTTGAAGTCCATTCTGCAACATTACCTGACATATTAAATAAACCATAGTCATTTGGATTATATGAATATACTGGCACAGTAAAGAATCCATCATCATCAACATAATCACCTCTTTGAACTTTAAAGTTTGCTAAAGGACAACCTTGTTTATTTCTAATATAAGGTCCACCCCATGGATAAGGACTGAATTCCAGACCACCACGAGCGGCATACTCCCATTCAGCTTCTGTAGGTAATCTAAATCTATTTACAAATGCATCTCCATTAGCAGTCATATAGTCATCGATCAATCTAGATCTCCAAACATTGAAAGCTCTTGATTGTTGCCAGGTAACCCCTACAACTGGATAGTCATCAAAAGCAGGATGCCAAAAATACATTTCAGTCATCGGCTCATTAAAAGCATAAACGAAATCATGAACCCAACATAAAGTATCAGGATAAACATTAATTATTTCTTTAATTATAAATTGTGAGCGATCAGAATGACCGGTTATTGCATTATTATGTCCCAAAATATTTGTGTAAGACAGATCCAAATCTCTTCCTTCTTTAGAAGCAGCAGATTTTAAATCAACCCAATAATATTCAAACTTAAGTTTTCGAGAATCGATTTCTTTTCTTCGATAAAATCTTTCGTGCTCAGGAAGATACATATCCTCAAGCTCTTCAGCAACTTCTGGTTCTTGCCAATCAATCTCTTCATTCCAATTAATAGTAGGAGGATCGATATCTTCACCATTCTCATCCACCTCAAAAATATGTTCACCTACTCCGGCATCACCTAAAGTAACATGTGCAATTGAGTCGCGGACCCAAAATACAAATTGACGATATTCATTATTTGAAATTTCTTCACGGTCTATATAATATGAACCAACAGTAACTGTTCTTGGACGATTGATATGCAAATAAGGCACATCCTGATCACCAGGTCCCATAGTAAAACTACCGTAGTGGATATAGTTCATCCCATAGGGATCATCTTGAAAATGTACTGGACGTCCTTGGACTCCAATAAGTTCTCCGTTACTTCCACCGTAACATCCTGTAAGGAAAATACCTGCTATTAGCAGGAGCATCATGTTTTTCATCTTCGCCTTATTTTGGTGTGATGTAAATTTCATTCGTTTAGTGGTTTTACCTAACATTAGTTCAAATGGTTACAATATTTGAAAAATAAACATTATAAAAATCTAACATTTTTATATTTCGTATTATTTAACGGTTTTCCTATCCCCATATTGTAATTTAGGAAAACTTCATGAGAACCGCTTGAATAATTATTGATTTCAGATATCGTAATATCATAAGAATATCCAACTCTAATTTCACCTTTTCCAACCGGCATTTGAATCCCTGCCATTGGCGCAATTGCATCTTCCAGCCTGTAAGTAGCACCAAACCATACTAAATTATTCCACATTGCTAAAAGATTCATATCAATTTGCATTGAAGCAAAATCTGTTTTGAAAAGAACATTTGGTATTAATTTAATCGTTTCCCCTGGTAAAGTGAATTCATAACCTAATTCACCATAGAAATGTTGGGTTAGATCAATATTAAGGTTTTTAAGGTTCCCACCTGATAAATGAGTAACAGAAACACCAGCATATAATTCTTGTGTACGGAAAACTACACCGAAACTTGCATCAAAAACAGTACTGCTTTCTCCGGTAACCGGAATTGCATTATCAAAGTCGACTCCATCAGTAGCGATCCAATCAGTACCCATTTTGGAGTTATACATCCCTAAGGCTGCACCAAAGGCAAGTTTATTACCTCCCCCCAATTTCAATTGATAACTATAGGATAATAATGCATTTAAGGTCTTTTGCTGACCAATCTCATCAAAATAGAAACTAACTCCAACACCACTATTAATAGCGAACACCGGAACAGCTACATTTAGTAGGCCAGTTTTAGGTGCACCATCAAATCCCGTCCACTGATTTCTGTAAAATGCTGTCGCATTTAAATAACCATCAATAGCCGCCGCAGCAGGGTTATATGAAACCCGATCAAACATGAATTGCGTAAATTGTGGATCTTGTTGAGCCTTGATAAGGGTTCCAACAAAAAGGAAAATAACTAAAAGGTATTGCTTTCTCATAAGCGCGAGTATATTTTTACTGCTATATTAATTCCGCTAAAATTAGATAAAAAAATAAAATACCAAAATTTAAAAGGCTAGTCTTTACTATTTATAACAATTAAATCAATTTCTGAAAGGTTTGCCACCAAATATCGGGCATTTCTCCATTTGATGCGTTCAGATAATCTTCATATGTACAAGGAACGATTAAATGTCTAAAATATTTCGCTTCCTTTCCGTCCGGATAAGGCACTTCAACCCACCATCTATCACTTTTAGGACTTTTATAAAAAATTAATTCATGTTCATTATCATTTAAATGAATAGTGTATTTAATATAATTTCTTGTACTTGATTTAGGGAAATCTTCCTTTCTCTGCGAATATCCCTCAATAAAATACCAAATGATTTGTGCGACTAACATTGCTCCCACTCCATTAGTATCATCTAGTTCATTATATTCATATAAGCCAATAGAAGTTAGTTTATCACTCATTCCAGCATACCATGCCATCTGACAAATTTCTTTTCCACTTATTCCGTTAGGCATAGGAAACCCATTAATAGGCATTGATTCGGATCGAATAGATCGAAGATCAATGCTTAATATATCTGCATTTCGAATTAAAGGTTCAGTAAAATGAATATTTGCATTTAATTCACCTAACCTCAATGTTTCAAAAAACATTTTATCAGTAATTTGTAGTTTTTCTTGCTTATTAAAATAAACTTGATGTCCGATATTTGAAAAATTAAATAAAAAATTCGGCTGATGTGTAATAATACTTGTTAAAAAATTATCTGAACTAACACCTTCATTTATCTCCCCAATATCAATCTTAAAATCAATATTAACTAAATTAACCAATTGCTCTAAATTAGAATATGCTCTGTATTGCGAAAAGGTTAAGTCTTGAGAGCCTCCGATAATAAAAGGAATAATCTCATTTTGAACTAAATATTCTACGACTGATTCGATAGCAAAATAGGTGTCTTCTATTTCTTTGCCAATTTTTATATCTCCCAAATCAATGATTTCCGGGAAATGATCATACCATTCTAGATTATATAATTGCTTTCTTATAGAATCACTTTCATTATTCCTTAAACCTGTTAAAGTTCCTCTTGTTTCATTAACTCCAAATAAAGCCACTTTTACACCTTCAAGATCAGGAAATTGATCTTTATAAATCAATAAATTATTTTTCCAGCTAGTTTTATTATCATCACTATCGCAGATCTCGCTCTTTACTGGTGAAAAATAGATGGCTATTTCTTTCATTACTTTCTTTTTCTCTTTGGTTCAGGTGCTGCTTTAATAATTTCTAAACAATCTTCATATGTTAAGCTTTCAGCATCTTTTCCTTTTGGAATGCGGATATTGTTTTTTCCATGTTTTATAAACGGTCCATATCTACCATTAAGAACTTTAAGCGTTTCATCTTCTTTAAATTCACTGATCAATTTTTTACTATCTGCTTCAATTTTCTGATGATACAAGGTTAATGCCTGCTCTAAGGTGATATCCTCAGGTTTTAATTCACTTGCTTTTGTGATTGAAACAAAGGTAGATAATACTTTGATATAAGGTCCAAAACGACCAATAGCAGCGATTACATCTTTACCTTCATAAGTTCCTAATGTTCTGGGTAGATCAAAAAGTTTTAATGCTTCTTCCAGGGTTATATCCTGAATATTTTGCCCCTCTCTTAATGACGCGAATTTTGGCTTATCCTCATCACTTGCTTCTCCAATTTGAACCATTGGCCCAAATCTACCTATTCTTACAAGTATAGGCTTCCCGCTCTTAGGATCTTCTCCAAGGATTCTCTGTCCTGTTGCTTTCTCAGAATTTTCTAAGGTTTCTTCAACATCATGGTGAAAAGGTTTGTAAAATTCATCCAACATTTTGTGCCAAACTATTTCTCCTTCCGCAATTTCATCAAATTGCTTTTCCACTTTTGCTGTAAAATTATAATCTAGAATTCTTTGAAAATTCTCTACCAGAAAATCATTGACTACTATCCCTATATCAGTTGGAAATAATTTATTTTTCTCAGCACCGGTAGTTTCTGTTTTTTCAATCCACGTTATTTCATTATTTATTACTGTTCCATAACGAAAACCTTGCTGAGTTCCTTCTGTGCTCTTTTTTTCGACGTAACCTCTTTTTTGAATTGTAGAAATCGTAGGGGCATAAGTAGAAGGTCTTCCAATTCCCAATTCCTCCATCTTTTTAACAAGAGATGCTTCTGTATAACGAGGAGGATGATATGAAAATCGTTCGATCGCAATGATCTCTTCCGATAACATTTTATCTCCCTTCTTCAAATCAGGTAGCATTCCATCTTCTTCTTCTTCGATATCATCTTTTCCTTCTGTATATAAGGTTAAAAATCCATCAAATTTTATTACTTCTCCTTTTGCTACGAATAACCTATCTATTTTATCTCCACTAATTTTTATCGTTGTTCTCTCTAATTTAGCATCAGCCATTTGAGATGCAATCGTTCTTTTCCAAATAAGATCATATAATCTTTTGGCTCGAGCATCATCCGCTTCAAATGACTTTAAAGTCAAATCAACGGGGCGTATAGCCTCGTGCGCTTCTTGTGCTCCTTTAGATTTAGTTGAATATTTCCTTCGCTTCGAATATTTATCTCCATAAACACTTCGAATCATCTTTTCGGCTTCATTTAATGCTAAATCCGATAAGTTCACACTATCTGTTCTCATATAGGTGATCTTTCCAGATTCGTATAATTTTTGAGCTAAAGTCATTGTCTGAGCCACAGAATAACCTAACTTCCTTGATGCCTCTTGTTGTAGGGTACTTGTTGTAAAAGGAGCTACAGGTGATTTTGTCGCCGGCTTACTTTCAACCTCGGAAACAGAAAAATCGCACTCAATTGTACTAGAAAGTAATTCATTCGCTACATCCCAATTTTCAAGTTTGCGATCTAGTTCCGCTTTAATTTGTTTTCCTTCTTCATTAATAAAATTTCCAATAAGCCTAAAACTTGCTTGTGGAGTAAAAGCTCTTATCTCCTGCTCTCTTTCTGCTATTATCCGTACAGCTACTGATTGCACACGACCTGCACTTAAAGATGGCTTTACCTTTCTCCATAAAATGGGAGACATTTCATATCCAACTAAACGATCTAAGATTCTTCTTGCTTGTTGTGCGTTTACTAAATTAATATCAACCTTTCTAGGACTTTCAATTGCACTTAGTATCGCTGACTTTGTGATTTCATGAAAAACAATTCTTTTCACTTTATCCTCTGAAAGACCTAAAGCTTCCATTAAATGCCATGAAATAGCTTCTCCCTCTCGGTCCTCGTCAGTCGCTAACCAAATTATTTCTGCCTTATCCGATAGGTTTTTTAACTCTTGAACAAGTTTCTTTTTTTCTTTCGGAATCACATAATTAGGTTCAAAATCATTCTCAATATCAATCGATATATCCTTAGAAGGTAGGTCCCTAACGTGACCAAAACTAGACTTTACAACGAAATCCTTACCTAAATATCCTTCTATCGTTTTGGCTTTAGCTGGTGACTCTACTATTACAAGATTTTTACTCATATTAAAAAAATTTAAACCTTTAAATGGTTGGCAAACTTAATACTTTTCAAAAATCCAAGAATTTTATTTTTCAAACACTCCCGAAAAACACCTAAAAATAAAATTGAAATGACAAATTGTCACACATAGAATTTTCTTTAAATTTGCTCACTTTTAAATAGAACGATGCGCTATACAGGAAACAAAGTCATTGAAGAAGATATGCAGGGTAAGGCTACAATGATGCCTGCTAACATTCAAATAAATAATAAAAAACTTTATATTGAGAGTTATGGTTGTCAGATGAATTTCTCTGACAGTGAAATTGTAGCTTCGATATTAATTGATGAGGGTTACACCACTGTTGCTGACTATAAAGATGCTGATGTTATTTTAGTAAACACCTGTTCTATTAGAGAAAATGCTGAACAAAGAGTATTTAATCGTCTTCGTAACTATCAGGCTGTAAAAAAAACACGCCCAGGAGCAATTATTGGAATGTTGGGATGCATGGCTGAACGATTAAAATCGCAATTGCTTGAACGTGACCGATTAGTCGATCTGGTTGTTGGTCCAGATGCATATAGAAGTCTTCCGGAATTACTGCAAAATGCTGAAAGTGGTCAAAAAGCGGTTAATGTTTTGTTATCAAGGGAGGAAACCTATGCTGATATTTCACCTGTTCGTTTAGATAATAATGGTATTAGTGCATTTATCTCCATCATGAGAGGATGTGACAATATGTGTTCTTTTTGTGTCGTCCCATTTACAAGAGGAAGAGAAAGAAGCAGGGACCCAGAATCTATTGTTAGAGAAGCGAGAGAACTTTTACTTAAAGGATATAAAGAAATCACCTTACTTGGTCAGAATGTCGATTCTTATAAATGGAATATCACCTCAAAAGGAGAGATAATTGATCCAAAAGAAGATGTTGTAAGATTTTCAGGATTATTGGAAAAAGTGGCTCTAGTGTCTAAAGAATTACGTATTCGTTTCTCTACATCGCATCCAAAGGATATGAACGATGATGTTATTGAAACCATGGCAAAATATGATAATATCTGTGAATATATTCATCTCCCTGTTCAATCTGGAAATAATAACATTCTTGATAAAATGAATCGAGGATATACCCGTGAATGGTATTTTGAGAGAATTGATTCTATTAGGAGGATAATGCCAAATTGCGCGATTTCTACCGATATTATCATAGGTTTTTGTGATGAAACGGATCAGGATTTTGAAGAAACATATGATTTAATGGATCGTGTCGAATTCGATTTTGCTTATATGTTCAAGTATTCTGAAAGACCAAAGACATTAGCAGAAAGAAACTTTATTGATAACGTCCCAGAAGAAATTAAAAGTGAACGATTACAAAAAATCATTGATTTACAGAGAGCTAAATCATTGTTAAGTAATCAAAAAATGATTGGAAAAGAATGTCAGGTTTTGATAGAAGGCATTTCAAAAAGATCTGATAATCAATTATTTGGGAGAAATAGCCAAAATATGGTAGTGATCATAAATAAAGATGATTTAAAGAAAGGACAATATGTTGATGTATTGGTTGATTCATGTTCATCAGCTACATTATTTGCTACTGTAATTAAAAAAAATAACAATTGAAAAGCATACAATCAATAAAACAAAGATTTGGCATTATTGGTAATTCACCATTGCTAAATCATGCAATAAATACGGCCATTCAGGTGGCCCCAACTGATGTTGCTGTTTTTATCATTGGAGAAAGTGGAACAGGGAAAGAAGCTATTCCACAGATCATTCATTTTGGGAGCACAAGAAAACACAATCCTTACATAGCAGTAAATTGCGGTGCAATTCCTGAAGGCACTATTGATTCTGAGTTATTTGGACATGAAAAAGGGAGTTTTACCGGAGCGCATGAATCCAGAAAAGGATATTTTGAAGTGGCTGATACCGGTACGATTTTTTTAGATGAAGTTGCAGATCTTCCTTTAGCGACTCAAGTTCGCTTATTACGTGTTTTAGAAACAGGTGAATTTATTAAAGTTGGATCTTCCAAGATCATTAAGACGAACGTAAGAGTCATTGCCGCAACAAATATTAATGTTACGAATGCAATTAAAGATGGAAAATTCAGAGAGGATTTATATTACCGTCTAAATACAGTGCCCATCATAATGCCTCCTCTCAGGAATCGTCAGGAAGATATTTATTTATTATTCAGAAAATTCACTTCTGACTTCGCTGAAAAATATCGCATGCCTGTTCTTAAATTAACAGAAGAAGCCATTAAGTTATTAGAAACCTATCGTTGGCCCGGAAATGTTCGCCAATTAAAAAATATCGCTGAACAAATGTCGGTACTCGAGCAAGAAAGACTCATTGATCGGGATGTTTTGTCAGGATATTTACCTGGGTATTCAAATAGCCAGTTACCCGTATTAATTACTAAAAAAGAGAAGATCGAAGATTCCGAAAAGGATTTAGTCTATAAAATACTCTTCGATCTGAAAAATGATATTAATGATTTAAAAAGTCTTGTATTGGGTATTCTTCAATCGAATGAAGATGCAATTACGATCAACGATTCAAATTCTGAATTATTAAATCGATTGTTTTCAAAACCAGTTGAAGAAGTAAAATCAATTAGCAAGATGAACCCAACGATTCAGGTTCCATATGATCAAAAAATTGAAGAGCATACAGAAATAAATGAATCTTTAAAATTAGCCGATAAAGAAAAAGAGCTTATTATCAAGGCCCTTAAGAAACATCATAATAAAAGAAAACATGCTGCTTCTGATCTCGGCATTTCGGAACGAACCTTGTATCGTAAAATAAAAGAATACAATATTGAATAAAATGAAATTCATCACAATACCGCTTCTTTTTTCCATCATTATAAGTAGTTTAATGATGACTTCTTGTTCAGTAAATTATTCATTTACCGGAGCTGATATACCCGCGGAAGCTAAAACTCTCTCCGTAACTTATTTTAAAATTGATGGAAAAGCAGCACTGGCAAATCCCTTAACTTCTGACATATTTACTAATACGCTAATTGCCATAATGCTTACTCAAACAAATCTTGATATTGTCGACAAAAATGGGGACCTGAGATTTTCCGGAAGTATCGTCGGCTATACAAATACACCCGTGGCGGCTCAAAGCGATACAGAAACCTCAAATCGAAGTCGATTAACCATTACGGTAAAAGTAAATTATGTTAATACTATTGAGACTGGTAAAGATTTTGAAAAGAATTTTAGTCAGTTTGCAGATTTCGATGCCAATGTAAATTTAAGTGAAGTTGAAATTGAGCTTATTGAAGTGATCAGTGAAAATATTGCACAAGATATTTTCAATGGTTCATTGGGATCATGGTAATCGTAATTTAATTAATTTCGTAAGTTCTACAATCAAAGAAATGGAAATTCAAAGTTCTGATTTAAGCATTAAAGGATTCAATATTACTATTGATCAGCTTAATCATATACTTGAAAACCATCCTTATTTTCATTTAGGTCTTATGGAGAAATCGAGAATACTTCAGAAGACAAATCACATTGATTCGATAAAAACGATTCGAAAATGTGCTATTTTATTTCCTGATAGATCATTATTACATTCTTTTTTACATGAAAATAATGAAATCGAATCAGCCACATTAAATGATGAAACGCAAATTGAATCTATTAAAGCTGAGCCCGAAGAGGATCATAAAACTGAAACTATCTCTGTTAAAATAGAAGCATCAGCAAGTGATGAAAATGAAGAAATTAAAATTCAAGAAAAAAAGAACCTTGAAAAAAACTACTTCATTGAAGCGGTTAATCAAAGTATACAAATAGAAGCATCACACTATTCAATTAATGATTTAATTGAAAAAGAAGATAAGGAAAAAGAAAAACTGAAAAATGAAGAAGAAATTAAAATTTTAAGTTTTTCTGAATGGATTGGAGGAAATGAAGTTTTTAAAGAAAATTCTACTACCTCACATAATAAACTAATCGATAAGTTTATTCAAGAAAGCCCTCAAATTAGTAAGCTTACAGACTCCTCTTTTTATTCGCCTATTGAAAAAGGGAAACAAAGTATTTCAGAAGAAACCCTTCCATTTTCTGAAACTTTAGCTTCAATTTATATTAAACAAGGAAATAAAGCATTGGCGATTAAAGCATATCGCTATTTGATGTTGAAGAATCCACAAAAAAGTGTTTACTTTGCCGACCTTATTAAAAAACTGGAAGAATAAAACTAAGTAAGAAGAGATGGAAACCTTTGTAATTGTATTGATTGTTATTGTTAGCGTATTATTAGGACTGATTGTATTGATCCAAAACCCAAAAGGTGGAGGTCTGGCAACTGGTTTTACCGGAGCTAATCAAATTGGTGGTGTTAAAAGAACGACGGATTTTTTAGAAAAAGCCACCTGGTCATTGGCCATTTTATTATTGGTGCTAAGTATTACAGCTACCGGAATAGAAAAAACAAAAGTTGTTTCTGATGAAGGTCTTCAAGATGTAATTGAAACGCCTCAACAAAACATACCTACTCAATCAAATGATGCTACTGAACTGCCTGTTGATGAATCAGGAGATGATAGCGGAAATTAAGATTGTTTAAAAAAGATTTATTAATGTCAGTATGTCATCCATACTGACATTTTTTTTTAAATAAAACGAGGTAATTCTTGTGATATGTCAATTAGACACAAGCAATTTGATTGGCATGTTTATTACTAGTAAACAATAAAAAAAATAATTAAAATGGCAATAAATATATTACCCCTAGGTGATCGAGTTGTAGTTGAGCCTGCTCCTGCAGAAGAAAAAACAAGTTCTGGAATTATCATACCTGATACAGCAAAAGAAAAACCTCAGAAAGGGGTTGTTTTAGCGGTTGGAAAAGGGAAAATTGATGAGCCAATGACTGTTAAAGTTGGTGATACAGTTTTATACGGTAAATATGGTGGAACAGAACTGAAAATCGATGGAAAAGATCTATTAATGATGCGCGAGTCCGATATTTTCGGAATCATTAAAGGTTAATTATTAAATTTTAAAAATTAAGAAAAAAGAAATGGCAAAAGATATAAGATTTAATATCGAAGCACGTGACGCATTAAAAAGAGGCGTAGATGCTTTAGCAAATGCAGTTAAAGTAACTTTAGGTCCCAAAGGGAGAAATGTTGTGATCGACAAGAAATTTGGTGCTCCATATGTAACTAAGGATGGGGTAACTGTAGCGAAGGAAATTGAGTTGAAAGATAGAATTGAGAACATGGGTGCTCAATTATTAAAAGAAGTAGCAAGTAATACTGCCGATATCGCGGGGGATGGTACTACGACTGCCACCGTACTAGCACAAGCAATTGTAACTACCGGTTTAAAGAATGTTGCTGCAGGCGCAAATCCTATGGATTTGAAACGAGGTATTGATAAGGCAGTTATTGAAGTAATAAAAAGCTTGAAAGCGCTTTCTCAAGAAGTTGGAACTGATAATGATAGAATTGAGCAAATAGCTACGATATCTGCAAACAATGATAGTTCAATTGGAAAACTGATCGCTGAAGCGATGCTTAAAGTTAAAACAGAAGGCGTTATAACTGTTGAGGAAGCGAAAGGAACTGAAACTTATGTTGAAGTAGTTGAAGGAATGCAATTTGATAGAGGATATTTAAGTCCCTATTTTGTTACTAATTCTGAAAAAATGATTGCAGAATTAGAAAATCCACTGATCTTAATTTTTGATAAAAAGGTTTCTACAATGAAGGATCTTCTTCCAGTTTTGGAGAAAGCTGCTCAAAGTGGTCGCCCATTATTAATTATAGCAGAGGATGTAGATGGTGAGGCATTGGCAACTTTAGTAGTAAATAAATTAAGAGGAACACTAAAAATTGCTGCAGTTAAGGCTCCAGGATTTGGTGACAGAAGAAAAGCGATGTTAGAAGATATTGCAATTCTTACAGGTGGAACGATGATTTCCGAAGAACAAGGAAGAAAGTTGGAAGATGCTCAATTAGAAGATCTTGGAACGGCTGAAAAAATTCTTATAGATAAAGACAACACTACGATCATTAATGGTACAGGTAGTAAAGAAGCGATTGCATCAAGAGTAAATCAAATCAAAGCTCAAATTGAGAGTACAAGTTCTGATTATGATAAAGAAAAATTGCAAGAACGACTTGCTAAATTAGCTGGTGGGGTTGCTGTTTTATATGTCGGAGCTGCGACAGAAGTTGAAATGAAAGAGAAAAAAGATCGTGTTGATGATGCCCTTCATGCAACCAGAGCTGCTGTAGAAGAAGGAATTATACCAGGTGGTGGAGTTGCATTAATAAGAACGATCAGCAGTCTTAAAAATCTAAAAGGCGAAAATGAAGATGAAGAAACAGGAATTGCAATTGTTAGAAGAGCGCTTGAGGAACCTTTAAGACAAATTGTTGCTAATTGCGGTGGTGAAGGATCTATTGTAGTTCAAAGAGTTTCAGAGGGAAAAGGAGACTTTGGATACAATGCAAGAACAGATAAATATGAAAATTTATTTGAAGCCGGAGTTGTTGATCCAACCAAAGTAACCAGAGTTGCTCTTGAAAATGCAGCATCTATTGGTGGAATACTATTAACGACAGAATGTGTTGTTTCAGACATTGAAGAAGATATGCCTGCAATGCCTCAAGGTGGAATGCCTGGCGGGATGGGTGGAATGATGTAAAATCATTCAAAAGAGATAAAAAAAAAGCCGGTTGATTTCAATCGGTTTTTTTTTTGCTACTATTTTTTAATTAAATAAAGACTTTAAATAACAAATTAAAATAAGCTAGTTCTTTAATTTTCATTATCATAGGGGGTAATTATAGGTATATTTAGTGTCAAATTGTTTATATTTTTGTGCTAAACCGTTTTTATTAATTGGATTAATATTTTGTTAATATTTCTTAAATTCCTTTATTTACTATAAGAAAAATAGGAGAGCCCTATTTTTCGATGTTTAAAGTGCATCTTAATTTTTATAAATTTAAAACCTACAGTATGAAATTAAAGCTACATGTTGCTTTGACAATGACACTGCTAATTTTTTCGCAAATGTTATTCGCTCAAAGCAGAACAGTGACTGGTACAGTTACTGAATCTGACACCAAGGAATCACTTCCTGGGGTATCGGTCGTTCTAGAGGGAACTACCAAAGGTACAGTCACAGACCTTGATGGTAAGTTTGCCATCGAGATAGAAAGTGATCTTGATGTTCTTGTGTTTTCCTACATTGGAATGAATACGCAAAGAATTGAGGTTGGTACAAAATCTACCATTGATGTTTCTCTTCAATCCGGAGTAGACCTTGATGAGTTTGTTGTAACTGCATTAGGTATCTCTCGTGAGAAAAAGTCACTGGGATATGCTACGCAAGAAGTTGCAGGAGATGAAGTTAGCACTGTAAAACGTGATAATTTTATCAACAATATTTCTGGTAAAGTTGCCGGTGTTCAAATTAAACAGAACAGCAACTTGGGAGGATCTACCAATGTTTTAATCAGGGGTAATACTTCTCTTACTGGAAACAATCAGGCTTTATTTGTTGTTGATGGGGTTCCTATTGACAATTCAAATACTGCAAATGAAGTTAACAATAATTATGTAGCACAAGGTTCTGCTGGATATGATTACGGTAACGTAATCTCAGATTTAAATCCAAATGATATTGAAAGCATGAACGTGTTAAAAGGTGCTGCTGCAACTGCACTATATGGTGCGAGAGCTTCAAATGGAGCGATAATTATCACAACTAAAAAAGGAAGAGCAAAGGGAACAGCTAAAAAAGGTCTTGGCGTAAATCTTTCTTCTACTGCAGTAGTTGGAGTTGTTGATAAATCTACATTCCCTACCTATCAAAAAGGATATGGAGCAGGTTATGGTCCTTATTATTCAGATACAGATAATCCTGGACTTGAATATTATGATTTCAATGGTGATGGAACAAATGATTATGTAGTTCCATTTACTGAAGATGCTTCTTTTGGAGCTGCTTTTAATCCAAATTTATTGGTTTACCAATGGGACGCATTGGATCCTCAGGCTCCTAATTATAACAAACCGACACCATGGGTGGTATCTCCTAATGATCCAATAAAATTCTTTAACCCTGCATGGACTTTTACAAATGCAATTTCTGTTAATGGATCAAGTGAAGCTGGATCTTTCCGTTTATCATATCAAAATATGGATCAAACCGGAATTCTTCCAAATAGCAAATTGCTTCGAAACAATGTTGCTTTATCAGGAACATTCAATGTAAATAAAAATGTTACTGTTTCGGCCTCAGCTAATTATATTAGTACAAATGCAACCGGTAGAAATGTAACAGGTTATGCAAGTAACCAGATGTCATCTTTCCGTCAGTGGTGGCAAACAAATGTTGACATTCTTGCACAAAGAGATGTTTTTGAATTAACAGATCGTAACGTAACTTGGAATCCAGGTTCAGCAAGTGAGCCAACTAATCCTATTTATTGGGATAATCCTTATTGGGACCGTTATAAAAATTACCAAACTGATTCACGTGATCGATGGTTCGGTAACTTTAATGTTAATTATAAAATCAATGACTACTTAACATTTTATGTAAGAGCTTCTGTTGATACCTATTCTACAATTCAAGAAGAAAGAAAAGAAGTAGGTTCTACTGCTGGTCGATTTGGTATTAGCCGATTAGACGTTACTTCAGGATATTCTCGATTAGATAAAACTTTCCTTGAATCTCAATTATTCTCAACCTTGACTTTTCAAAAAGATTTGAATGAAGATCTTAATTTAAATGTTCTTGTTGGAACAGAAGTTAGAAGAGATCATATCAATACTATTTTTTCATCAACTAATGGTGGGTTAATCGTACCAGGAACTTTTGCATTATCTAATACTCAAAACGCAAGTTTAGCACCAATAGAAAATGAACAAAACTTTGGTGTTACCGGTTTATTTGCTTCTGCAAGTTTAGGTATCAAGCGTATGATTTATATTGACGCTACGGTTAGAAATGACTGGTCTACAACATTACCAGAGGATAACAATTCGTATTTATACCCAGCTGTCGCAGGTAGTTTTATTTTCTCAGAATTATTAGATGTTGATCAAATCAGCTTTGGTAAATTGAGATTGAACTATGCAGAAGTTGGTAAAGATGCACCTCCTTATAGTATTTTAGATACTTATAATATCAATACTTCTTTTGGTAGTGCAGCCTTAACTTCACTTCCGAATGGAAAAAACAATCCTGCATTAAAACCTGAACGTACAAAAAGTATTGAAGCAGGTTTAGAAATGTTCTTTTTACAAAGAAGAGTTGGATTTGATGTAGCATGGTATCAAACAAAATCTACCGATCAGATCTTTAATGCTCAAGTTTCAAGAGCTACTGGATTCTCATCTAAAGTGATCAACTCGGGAGATATGGAAAATACTGGTTGGGAAATTACTTTAACAGGTGCTCCAATTGTAAAAGATAAATTCCGTTGGGATATTGATGTAAATTATGCAGCAAACAGAAACGAAGTTGTTGCTTTAAGTGAAGGTTTAACTAATCTTCAACTAGGTTCATTACAAGGTGGTATCACAATTAACGCTACTGTTGGAGAACCTTATGGAACGATACAAGGTACTGATTATATTTACCTTGATGGACATGAAGGTGATGCTGCTTACCGTGTAATCGGAGCTGATGGTTATTATAAACGATCTACTACTACCGATAATATTTTAGGTAATATTACTCCTGATTTCAACATGGGTATCAATAACCGTTTCTCTTATGGTAACTGGAAGTTCTCTTTCTTACTTGATTGGCAAAAAGGTGGACAAATTTTCTCTCTTGACCAATGGTATGGAATGGCAACTGGTTTATATGAAGAAACTTCATTTACAAATGACCTAGGTAACCCAGTAAGAAATGATATCGCTGATGGTGGTGGATTAATCGTAGAAGGTGTATTAGCTGATGGAACTCCAAATAACATTCGTGTTCCTGGTAATAACTTTAGAGTATTTGGTTACAACAGAAATCCGAATGCTGGTTTCATATCTGAAACTTCTTACTTGAAATTAAGAGAAGTTGTTCTTACTTATTCCCTTCCAGCATCTGTACTTGGTGATGGATTTTTCAGAGGTGTTTCTTTTGCCTTTACAGGAAGTAACTTATGGATCTTGAGTAAAGATCTTAAGCATGCAGATCCTGAAGCGGGTATAGCATCTGGAAATATTCAAGGATGGCAAAGTGGTACTTTACCAACTACTCGTAACTTTGGATTAACTGTTAATCTTCAATTTTAATACGAAAAACAATGAATAAAATATATTATATATTAATAATGGTTCTGGTTCTGAGTTCTTGCGCGCAAAAATTCTCAGAAATGAATGTGGACCCAAAGAAACCTGCAGTTGTTCCTTCTGAGACATTGTTTACCAATGCTCAGAAAAATGCTGGAGATCAAGTAGCAAGCACCAATGTAAACGTTAACAATTTTAAATTGTGGTCGCAATATTGGACTGAAACTACTTATACTGACGAAAGTAATTATGATGTAACAACTAGAGGTGTTCCAGATCGTGCATTTCAAGTTTGGTACCGTGATGTAATTTCTGATTTAGCTGAATCAAAAAGAGTTTTAGCTACAGAAACTGTTATCCCTGGTACAGAGCAACAAGTTGTAAATAAAAATGCTATTATCGATATAATGACCGTTTTTGCTTATCAACGATTAGTTGATCTATTTGGAAACGTTCCTTATTCTCAAGCGATGGATGTTGATAATAATTTACAACCTGCTTATGATGATGCATGGACTATTTATCAAGATTTGGTAGCAACTCTTGATAATGCTATAGCAAACATGGATCCCGGTGCTGATAGTTTTGGATCTTCCGATTTAATTTACGGAGGTGACGTTGCTAGCTGGATGGCTTTTGCACAAGGTCAAAAATTAAAAATGGGGATTATCATTGCTGATTTTAATCCAACAAAATCTGAAGAATGGGTAACAGAAGCTGCACCAAATGTGTTTACTTCTAATGCTGATAATTGTGTTTTGGCTTATTTAGGAGCAACTCCTAATACTAATCCTTTGTATATTGATTTAGTAGCAAGTGGACGTCAAGATTTCATTGCTGCACAAACTATTACAGATACAATGAATTTCTACAGTGATAACCGTCTTGCGCAGTATTTTACTACTGATCCAAATGGAAATTATTCAGGTGGAGTACCAGGTGAACAAAGTCCATATGCCGATTTTTCTAAGCCTGGAGATAAGCTAGTAGATCCTACTTTACCTGTTGTTCTTATGTCTTACGACGAGATAGAATTCTATCTTGCTGAAGCTGCAGACAGAGGTTATGGTGTAACTGGTAGCGCCGGTGCTCACTATGCAAATGCGATCAACGCTTCTTTTGAATACTGGGGTGCTGGTGATGCAGCTACTTACCTAGCTCAAACTGATGTTGCTTGGGGAACCGGAACACATTCTGGAATGGAAAAAATCGCACGTGAATCGTGGGTTGCTTTCTATAACAGAGGATTCGTTGCTTGGACTCAAATCCGACGATTAGATTTCCCTCTTCCTTTATCTTCTGCACCTCAAACTCCTGGTGTATATCCAATGCGATATACTTATCCAAGTAATGAGCAAACGCTTAATGGAGCTAGCTATACTTCTGCTGCTTCTGCTATAGGTGGAGATTTACAGGGTACAAAACTTTTCTGGGATGTAAATTAATCCTGAAAAAACAATAATTAAAAAAGGTCCCAAGATTTGGGACCTTTTTTTATGTTATAAATTTTAATTCTAACTATTCAATTACAGAATTATCAGCTCAACTAATGGCAAATTGGCTATTTAATATTTAGCTGTTTTATGGAAGTAAACAAGTAAATCGTCTATTTTCTTCATCGAAATGAGCTTGATCGGAAAATGCGAACCTTCCATCATTTTGGTCAGCATAATCAAAGCATGTTTAATTGGATGAAACTTAGTAGGCGGGGAAATTTTGACCTTAATAAGAATAGTCTCGCAATAGCCATGGATACATTCTGGCATTAGACGAATTGTTCAATGCCGTTATCTCTTCGGTCGAAACATCTGGGAAGCTGTCGCTTTCAATATTAAATTTCCAATGCTTTAGGACTACGAATATTTTGCTTGAAATGGAAAATACATCTTGGGCTTATTCATATACACGATAACTTAAAACAACCCTAATCGCCTCCCGCCTCTTTCGATTTAGTTAGTGGTTTTATCGTCTATTTATTTTAAAACTAGGTTATAAGCATACTATAGGTGATGATTAATAAGTTTTAATAGTTAATTGAAGCTTTTCTAGAAGGATTTATTTATTGAAAGTTTATAACATAAAAAAAGGTCCCAAATCTTGGGACCTTTTCAATTTTAAAACTTAATATAATTATTTAACAATAATCTTTTTAGTAATGGTATTATTAAATGCATCTACTATCTGTACAAAATATACACCCGATACCAGTGTATTATTCTCTATTCGTACCTTATCAGTATTCACCACATTTGAATAAACCACTTTTCCACTTATATCCATCATTCGAACAGTATAAACTGCATATTGATCGAAAGCGATGTTAATCACATCATTTACAGGATTAGGATAAATTTCGAGTCTGTTTAAACTTTCTTCTTCAGCTATACCAACTATACAGGCATCGCAGGTATTAAAAGTATAGCAAACTTCGAAAGCATCATTACTTGTTCTAACTACAACTCGGTTATCTGGGAAAGCTCCATTGTCTTCACCACAACCTCCATCCTGTTGAAATTCTGCATTCTCTTCAGTCCAAGAAGGATCGCCAGCATTAACACCAAAAGCAAATTTATATCTTCCAGATTGTGGGCAAAAATCCATTACTGTATGACTCCATGTTCCATCTCCATTATCAGTCATTTGTATCGCGCCATCTTGCCATGAAGGAGCTGTAAAGTCTCCCATCAGCCAAGCAAATTCACCGGCTTCAAGTGTAGAATCAGCTAAATTAACTGTAAAGGTTACATCTGCAGGAGAAAAAGCTGCTGATGAACATGGTACTGTTGAATTCCAACAATCAACTTCAAGCACTTGATCTTCTCCTTCAACTACAGTCAATGCTCTGTTATCAATTCCTTCCCAAACATCACCTGTTTTAAATTTATATTCCCAATCTCCTGCCTGAACATTAAGTGTAATTTCCCAAATACCATCTGCATCATCATCGTTCATTGGGGTTCCAGTTCCCCAATCGGTGATTGTACCCATCAAGTTAACCCCATTTGAAGTAAGATCGATACAAGCTAATGTCATATCTACTTTTATCGTAATACTAGAAGCTACCCCACAAGGACCACATGCATTAAAACATACAGGATCAACAATTACATCTTCACCGGCAATAGTAATCGTTCTATTACCACCACTTGAACATGAATCCGGAATTGCAGTTTCATCTGAACCCCAATCATTACCCGTTAAGAATTTATAACTGTAATCACCATCTATTACATGAAAAGACACAGCATAAATATTATTACTTATATTGTAAAGAGGAGTTGCGCTAGGAGTCCAGTTTGGCGTAAATATATCTCCAGCCACATGAGCACCTTCTGCATCCGGTCCGTCAGGTAAATCAACTTGAACTTTAACCGCTGTCATTCCACTAGGAGCACTTCCTCCAAAAACAATCGCACCTGTTCCACTGTAACCATCAGCTGTAAGTTGGAAATATCGGTTAGAATTTCCAAATCCTACTTGACTTACTACAGGAATTCCTTCTTGATCATCCCAAGAAATACCATTGATGAATTTGTACTCGTATCCTCCCGCAGGAATATTCACTGTTAGAGAATAGATACCATCAGCATCATCATCCGTTAATTCAGTAGTTCCAGGATCCCAATCTCCAGGTGCTCCAGCTTCGTCTTGAAAATTACCGGCTACATGCACCCCGTTAGCGGAAACGGTTTCACCGTTCATATCTACTTCAAAGGTAAAATCAATTTGACCCATAGCCAGCGTAGTTAGCATTGCTAAAGGTAACAGTAAGTAAAATTTTCTCATTTTTTTAATTTTTTAGTAATTGTACTTTATACACTTTGTCAAATATAATGAAATTTTATAAGCATAAAAATATTCTATCCTCAAATTAACTAATGCTAACAAAGTAATTGTTATATGTACACTTTTTATAAGTTTACATAATTATTTATTTAATCATGAGCATCCGAATCCTCTTATTTATCTTATTTCTTTCAATAAATTACCTGCCGCAAAGTACTTTAGCACAAAGTTTTATTGAAAAAGTCGAGCCTCCTCACTGGTGGATCGACATGAATAATGATAGTTTACAATTATTATTTTATGGCAATCAACTCCAAATTGAATCCATCAGTTGCGATCGAGACGATGTAATTATAAGTAATTACAAGTGTAGCGAGAACGGAAAATACCTTTTTGTAAATCTCTTATTAAAAAACTCGAAATCAGGTCCCCTTAAGTTTACAATTAAATCTAAAGGGTCGATTATTGAACGAAACTATTTATTAAAAAACAGAGATAAAAATTCAAATCATCCTCTTGGACTAGATCAATCTGATTTTATTTATTTATTAATGCCCGATCGTTTTTCAAATGGGCTTAATGAAAACGACATTTTTGAAAAGATGAATCAGAATACTATTAGTAGAGATTCATTATATGAAAGACATGGCGGAGATTTACAAGGCCTTATAAATCATCTTGATTATATAAAAGAACTTGGTGTTACTGCACTTTGGCTAAATCCTATAGAAACAAATGATGAAATTGATGAATCTTATCATGGTTATGCAATTACTGATCATTATAGCATTGATCCCCGATTTGGAAATGCAGCTGATTATAAAAGACTGGTTAAGGAATCTCATAAAAGAGGAATAAAAATAATCAGAGATGTGGTTTTCAATCATTTTGGGGATCAGCATTCATTGGTTAAGAATCCACCCGACAGCACCTGGATAAACCAATGGGAAAACTATACAAAATCGAATTTCAGGGCATCAGTAAGATTAGATCCGCATGCATCTCAAAAGGATATTAAAGAATTTTCAAATGGTTGGTTTGATCGGCATATGCCCGATATGAATTTCAAAAACAAAACACTTTCCACTTATATGATCCAAAATTCGATCTGGTGGGTTGAAGAATATAATTTAGATGCATATAGAATAGACACTTACATCTATCCGGATCAGGATTTCATGAAATTATGGGGAAAGAAAATGAAAGAAGAGTACCCTGATATTTTTCTTTTTGGAGAAACATGGGTACATGAATCTTCGATCCAAGCATGGTTTGCCGGGGGTAATAAATTAAACCAAGGAGAGACCTATCTTGATGGAGTGACCGATTTTCAACTTTACTATGCTCTCAAAGATGCTCTCACACAACCTTACAGCTGGACTGATGGAGTTGCTCAAATATATTATAAGTTAGTTGATGATGTTCTTTATAATCATCCGGAAAACAATGTTTTATTTTTAGACAATCATGATCTGGACCGATTTTATGGAGTTATTGATGAAGATTTCGAAAAATTCAAAATCGGAATAGGACTTCTTTTTACATTAAGGGGAATCCCATCCATGCTTTATGGGACAGAAATTCTAATGCCTTATAAAGGTTCACATGGTATAATAAGAACTGATTTTCCAGGAGGATGGAAAGAAGATACAATCAATAAATTTTTGTCTGAAAATAGAATTGAAATAGAAAATGAAGCTTTTAATTATGTTAAGTTATTGTCTCATTGGCGAAAAACGAGCGAAGCAATAAAGAATGGAGATTTAATTCAATTTATACCTAAAGATGGGCTATATGTATATGCTCGAGTTGGAGAAAAAGAAGTTGTATTGGTTATTGTTAATCAAAGTGATAAATCGATTGATTTAGAACTAAAAAACTATGATGAAGTGCTTCAAAAAACTAGGAAATATTATGATGTGGTAGAACAAAAGTCATATTCTGAAGATGAAAATGTAAATATCTTGCCAGGCAAAATACGGATCTTAACTTTTAGAACTAATGGCAAGAATTCTTCTGGTAATACTATTATCCCTCTTTATTAATCCCAATAATAACAGTCTTTTTTCACAAGAACATTCTGATGATCAAAACGCTCCAAAGGGAATTCATGAGCATAAAAACGAAATAGCAGGATTTGTTGGA
>JAHECK010000017.1:34463-37379 GCA_024641785.1 Flavobacteriales bacterium
CAACGATTGGGATTGAATACTTTCGTAAAATTAATTCCAATTTTGGAGTTGGATTTATCAGCGAATTTGAGATCGGTTCACATATCATTTCCATTAATGAGGAAATGCATGAAGAAATTGAAGTAGAAAGAGAATCTGCCTTTTTGATATTACCGGCACTGTATTATATTCATGGTCATTTTGTATTTTCCGCTGGATATGGTATTGAATTTGAAAAATCAGAGAATCTTGGATTATTCAAATTTACTGCAATGTATGTGTTAGAACTCAAAAACGAAGCTTGGGTCGTTGTACCTAACATAAGTTGGGATCATACCAATCGATTCGACGGTTTAGTTTATGGTTTCTCTATGGCAAGACATTTTTAAAAATTATAGGAAAGGATTATTCTTGCGTTCAAATCCTATAAAGGTATCTGGACCATGGCCTGAGTGAACACAAATTTCATCATCCAAAGTCAAGAGCTTTGATTTTATTCCTTTAATCAATAAGTCATGATCTCCTCCCGGCAGATCTGTTCTTCCAATACTTCCTCTAAAAAGAACATCTCCTGCCCACATTTCTTTCTGATCTTCCTTATAGAAAATGAGATGCCCGGGAACGTGCCCGGGAACGAAAAGTGCCTTTAGGCCGAATTCTACATCAACTCCTTCATCTATTGTCTCAATTTTATAATCACCCAGGGTAAATTTAAAGCCATATAATTCGGCTTGAAATGGTGCGCTTCTTAAAACGTCAATACTATCAGGATGCATTGCCACGTTAACTTTATAAGTTTGAGCAACATAATTAAGTCCGAAAATATGATCGAGATGCGCGTGAGTTAATAGAATTCGTGTGATTTTAAGCCCATTATCCTTTATAAAATTGCTAAATTCTTCTTCTTCACTGCTATTTTCCATACCAGGATCGATTACAATAGCGTTTTTTAGATCATCGTAAAGAACATAGGTGTTTTCCTCAAAAGGACTGAAAATGAAATTTTTACTGTAAATCAAAATACAAAATGAAATTTAGAAACAAATATCTTAAATAATTTAGCGAAATTTAATCTTTTAAAATGGTTAAGTTTGAATAAAATATGGATTCTATATATTGAATAGTTATATCTCTAAAATAGTCATTATCATAGGGTTTGTAGTTTTTTTACCCCTTATGGCCAAAGCCCAATATTATCAGGGTAATGATATGCCTTTTGGCAAAAACAGGGTTCAATATAAAGAGTTTTTATGGTCTTATTATCGCTATGATCGATATGAAGTATATTTTTATGAAGGAGGAAGAAATAATGCTATTTACCTTTCTCAAATTGTAAAAAAACATTTCGATGAATTAGAAACTGCTTTCGATTTTTATGTCAACGATCGCCTAGAATTTATTATTTACAATACCCATGCTGATTTCAAGCAAAGTAATATTGGTATTTCATCAGATGAAAGCACAAACATTGGAGGAAATACTCGAATTGTAGGTTCCAAAATCTTTATCTATTTCAATGGTGATCATATGCAGTTTGAAAAACAAATTCGCTCTGGTATATCCCAAATAATCATTAATCAAATGATGTATGGTGGAAGTTGGAAAGAAGTGATTAAAAATTCTACATTGTTGACGGTACCTGACTGGTATTTAAATGGAATAATATCATATATGGCTAATCCGGACGATCAATTTATTTACAATCGTTCGAAGGATGCAATAATGGCTAATAAATATGAGAAATTCAATCGCTTAACCGGGGAAGAAGCAAAAATAGCAGGGCATTCATTATGGCGTTTTATTGCAGACGTATATGGGGAAAACATCATTCCTAACATTCTTTATATGACGAGGATGAGCAGGAATGTCGAAACCGGTTTTTTATATGTTCTTGGAATCTCTTTTAAAGATGTTATTCAACAATATTCTGATTATTATAATGGGATTTTTGAGATAGATAAAAATAAAAGACAGCGACCTCTGGCAGAAATCCAGGATATTAAGACTAAAAAAAGGAGAATCTACCAGTATTTTAAGTTATCACCTGATGGATTGAAGGCTGCTTATGTAAGTAATGAAATGGGGCAGTATCGTGTTTTCATCTATGATAGAATAAGCGGAAAAAGAAAAAAAATATTCAAGGCTGAACATAAATTAGAAAGAGTCCCCGATTTATCTTATCCGGCATTAGCCTGGCATCCGACCGGTGAGGTATTAAGTTTTGTCGTCGAAAAAAAAGATAAAAGATGGTTAATGACCTATGATGTTAAAACCAAGAAAATAACTAAAAAACCCATTTTCCTTCTTGAGAAAGTTTTAGATCTGAATTATTCTCCTGACGGACAAAAGATCGTTTTTTCGGGTGTGAAAAATGGTCAAAGCGATATTTATGTTTATTTTTTGATTGGAAACCGACAGGAACAAATAACTAATGATATTTATGATGATTTAAATCCTCGATTTGCAAATGGCGATAAAAAAATTGTTTTTTCTTCAAATCGAAAGAGTGATACATTATTAACCAGAGAAAAAATAGCTCCACTATTATCAAATAAAGATGTTTTTGCCTACGATTTTTTAAGAAGAAGTCCTTTACTGGAACGTATCACAAATACTCCAGATATTGATGAATCTTCGCCACAGGGTTATGGTAATGGGGAGTATACTTATTTAAGTAATCAAAATGGTATTATTAATCGCTATTGGGGGATCTATGATAGTACAATATCTCATGTGGATACCACCGTACATTATCGGTATTTTACAAATACTTATGCATTAAGTAATGTAAGCAGGGATATTGAATATTACGATTACGATGTATTTAATAATGAGTATTCAATGGTAACTTATGAGTGCGGTAAATACAAATTCTATATTGGGAATAAAAAAGATGATGAGCCATTTAACCCAGATCAACTCCCCTATTCGACTTTA
>JAHECK010000215.1 GCA_024641785.1 Flavobacteriales bacterium
TGGAATAACTATGGAATAAAAAATGATAATTCCTACCTAAGTTTCTATGGGGCGCTAAACAATGGAAGTCGTTCCGGACGAAGGAATAATGCCTTACGCACTTCTGATCCTACGATTTTTGAAACTATTCAAAATGAGAATAAATACAGAAGACGACATGGGTTGGGTGGCATCATTACCAGTAGAACGGTAGATCAATATAAATCCATCGGAGCCTTCTTAAACTACTCGTATCATCTGCCGTTAACGCCTAAACTTAACATTTCGTTTGGCACCCGAATTGGCTATAGGAATCAACGGATTGATTACGCTGGTCTACAGGTACGCGATGATGTAAACGACTTGTTTTATCAAAGTTTACTTGCATCAGGGCAGGGGAGTCAGAATACAGTGTTAGTTGATTTTGGCACCGTCATTTATTCAAAGAAGTTCTTCCTCGGATTGTCATCTGATAATCTTGTTGCCCCTAAGCTGAATGGCGATCAGTTAATTAACTTAAATACAAGCGTAAGGTACAGGGCACAAGTTGGAGCATTTTTTTCCCTCAACCCGGAATGGATGTTATCCCCCGGTATTACCACTAGCTATAGAAAAGAGTATGACTTAAGGTGGGCGGCCAATCTCCGATTGAAGTATAAAGACCTCATCTATGTAGGGACGGCATTTGAACCTGACTTAAAAGCCTCCTTACTGTTTGGTTTAGTGACCAATAAGGTATCTATCCATTATGCCTATGATATATACATTGGCGGGCTAAATAATTTTGATGTAAATACGCACGAGTTGGTATTGGGGCTTATATTGTTTAATCCATTTAAATTAAAACCACGTTTTTGGTGATCGTGCGTATGAAGAGATTGTTTTTATATATTCTCGTTTTTACTGCTGCTTGGGAATCAAGCGCTCAGGAACTTCAATTCACCCAACCGCTAAAACTGGGCACTGATGTAAACACTGAAGATGAAGAGTTGGTGCCTATTCTTTCACCTGATGGACAAACACTTTATTTTTCAAGGGCTTTTCATAGCAATAATACAGGCGGCAAATATGCGGGTACCGATATCTGGATTTCCAGAAAGGATGCTGAAGGCCAATGGACGCCTGCTGTCAATGCTGGCAAACCTTGGAATAACAAACGTTCCAATGCTGTGATTGGTATCAGTGCGGATGGCTCAACCGTTTATTTGGCGAACGCATATAATAACAAAAGCGGAATTTCATTTTCAAGGTTAGTCATGGGAAAATGGACGAAGCCCGAGTTTATCGCTGTGCCGGGCATCAATCGGGATGACTTGGTGGGCATCTCTGTACATCCTGCTTTTGATGTGATGTTGATATCCATGAAGGGGAAGGACAGTTATGGTGAAGAAGATTTATACATAAGCTTAAAGGATTCAGTAGGTAGCTGGAACCAACCTCGGAATTTGGGACCCACTATTAATACTGCTGGTTTTGAATGTTATCCTTACCTATCTCCAAATAAGAAGAGATTATATTTTTCAAGTATTGGGCATTCTGGATTTGGTGATGCTGATATATTTTATAGTGACCGGATGTATGATTCCTGGCAGACCTGGAGCGTGCCAAGAAATCTGGGTAATAAAATTAATTCGGAGAAATTTGATGCTTATTTTTCAATAAGCACAGATTCAACATGTTTTTTCTCCAGCGATAGATTATCTGCTGATATTTATATAACCAAAATGAGTAACAAGAGCATTGCTAAAAGTGACTCATCTGAAGTTACCTATATAGACGAAACATTCAAACAAACTCAATGCTAAACAGAATAATCAAATTCTACAGATAGCTAAAATACTGGAAATCAACAAGGATTTAAAGATGCGTATAATTGCAAGGCGAGGACAAAATTCTACCGTGTTCGAGATAAGTAAGTTAAGACTCATTACTATTTTAGAAGAATTTCGAAAATTAAGTATTGAAGGTAGTCGGATAACCTTTGGCTCTGAAATCGTAAAGCTACCAGTTGAAGAAGATGACCAGAAAGTCTTTTTTAAATTCTACAGATAGATTTTTAATAGAAGTTACCTTAGAATACAATTTATTATATTGCAGACATTTGCTTAATCTATGGATATAGTTACAATCTTAAAAATACTTAAAAGTAAATTCTGGGTACTTATTTTATTCCCGGTTCTGTCGATTGCATGCGCCATTTACTTTGTTTCTAAAATGGAGCGAGTTTATAGATCATCAGCTGAGTTATCGACAGGCTTTACTTCGGACGAATATGTAAAAATAAATACCGACAAGGGAGTATTCAATCAATTTGAGATTAATACAAAATTCATTAATACAGTAGAATCTATGAAATCGATTCCGGTATTAAGTCTGGTTTCCTACCGGTTAATGTTACATGACCTTGAAAGCGATAATCCTTTTAGAAGCATACCAGAGCAAGAAAATTTAGATTTTATTTTAACTGATAGTGTTATAAGTAATCTCAAAATTTTCTTTCACACACAACTGGATAGTTTTAATGTCTTAACTTCCTCTTCCTTCGAGGGGAGTTATCGCAAGATAGCCTTCTCTGTTTTAAAAGCATATAGATATGATCCCCCGAGTCTTTCAGGGGAGTTTTCAATT
>JAHECK010000114.1 GCA_024641785.1 Flavobacteriales bacterium
GGAAATATTGCCTGGTGGGCCTGCGCCAGCCTGGTTAAGCGCCCTGAAGGAATGAATTCAATGCAGATACACGACGGTTCCGATCCCGCCCAGGAATTAAATGAATACTGGGATTTTTCTGAAAATCCACAAGCGGTAAATCCTCCTTCCGGCTATATTTATTCAGCCAATAATCAATCCGGTCCTATGCCCGACTCAAGCTGGTATCCGGGCTATTATGCTCCTGAAAACCGTGCTAAGCGGATCAATCAACTGATCGCTTCGAAAGAAAAGTGGAATAGTGAGGAGATCAAATCGATGAGTATGGACGTCACTTCGATTGTTGAGCGGGATGTCAACCAAAGTCTTTGTGCTATGATCCACGAATCTGATTTGGATTCGAAGCAGAAAGAAGCCTATCAATGGCTTCGTGACTGGAACGGATCACATGCAATAAATGAAGGAAAAAGCATTTTATACTATCGCTGGTTACAATTATTGATCACGGAAGTCTATAAGGACGAATTCGGCGATAAATACTTTGAATCCTTTGCCATGGCTCACCGATTGAAGCGCTCTTACCCTATCGTATTCAGTGATGCCCGTTCTCCCTGGTGGGATAATGTTTCTACGGATGAAGTAGAAGATCCGGCAGACATTTGCACCTCTACCTTTATACGGGCTCTTCAGCGTTGCAAAAATGACTGGGGAAATAATTATTTAAACTGG
Organism: Flavobacteriales bacterium; assembly: GCA_024641785.1. Lineage (GTDB taxonomy): Bacteria > Bacteroidota > Bacteroidia > Flavobacteriales_D > JAHECK01 > JAHECK01. The sequence continues at coordinate 709 of JAHECK010000114.1, forward strand.
AAATGGGGGGATGCCCATAAATTATATTTTGAACATCCGCTTGGGAAAGTGAAGGCCTTAAAGAATATTTTTAATGTAGGTCCTTTTTCCGCACCGGGAGGAAATGAAACGATCAATAATGCTCCAATCAAATTAATAAGTGAAGAAAAGGTAAACATTGCAGAATTTGGTCCACAGATGCGGATCATTATTGACTTTAGCGATGTAGCTCATTCAGAGAGTATTAATCCAAGCGGTCAGTCAGGGAATTTTATGAGTCCGCACTATGATGATCAGGCACTGATGTTCGTTTCAGGAAAATTCAGGAAGCAACTTATGGACAAAGAGATTATAAGCAAGGGTACTCGTATGGTCTTTAATACTAAATAATCATGTCGGCATCGGGATCCAGACTCGCTATTTTCGGAGCGATCGCAGCAAATATGGGTATAGCAATAGCCAAATTTATTGCCTCTTATTTCACAGGAAGTTCCGCCATGTTATCGGAAGGAATACACTCTCTGGTCGATTCGTCGAACGGACTGCTCTTATTATATGGAATAAAGCGAAGTAAACGACCGGCCGATCTGAATCATCCCTTCGGTTATGGAAAAGAGATCTATTTCTGGTCCTTTGTAGTTGCTTTGCTCATCTTCGCTTTAGGGGGTGGAATAGCCATTTATGAAGGGATACTGCACATTCTCCACCCTGAGCCGATCACTAATATTATTGTGAACTACAGCGTGCTTGGGGTAGCGATCCTTTTTGAAGGTGCTTCCCTTATTATTGCTTTACGACAATTTAATGGTGGATTGAGTATAAGAGGATTATTAAAAAGTATTAGAAAGAGTAAAGATGCCGCCGGTTTTGCCATCATTATTGAAGATCTTGGAGCTATTTTCGGATTGATCATCGCCTTATTCGGGGTACTTGCAGGAGATCTTCTGGGATTTGCCTATGCGGATGGGATAGCCTCTGTTATCATTGGTTTAATTCTAACTTCTATGGCTGTGGTATTGGCCACCGAAACCAAAGGCTTGTTACTCGGAGAATCGCTGGAGGAAGGGGAAGTTAAAATGGTAGAAGAAATTTTAAATAATCATAGCGGAATAAGTAAATACGGACCAATCAAATCCATCCATTTCGGTCCGCACTCTGTATTACTAGGCGTGGATATTGAATTTGACGATAAGTACAGTGTTGATGAACTTGAAATGGAAATCCTTAAGATCGAATCCGAGATACGGGGTTCACTGCCCCATATAGATAAGCTATACCTGAAGAGCAAAGATCTTTAGAAAATGATCTAAGGGGCTGTCAATCAAACTCTTTTTATATCACTCGGATTTTTTCCATAGATCGCAGGCACCCAGTGCTGACTGCTGATCGGAGGTCGCACATAGCCGGTATCTTTTTGTCGCGGTGGTAATTTGGCCGGTTCGGTAGTAAGATCCTCATAAGGGATCAAACTCAATAAATGACTGATACAATTGAGCCGGGCATGTTTTTTTACATCCGCATCGACCACATACCAGGGAGCTTCTTCGATATCCGTGTAGAGGAACATTGTATCCTTTGTTCTCGAGTATTCGACCCAATGGGCGCGTGAAGCAATATCCATCGGACTCAGTTTCCATCTGCGCATCGGATCATGATTTCGGTTTTGAAAACGTTTTTCCTGTTCCTTATCGCTCAGCGAAAACCAGTATTTGATCAGGATAATTCCAGAGCGGACGAGCATGCGCTCAAATTCAGGACAGGATCGCATAAACTCCCGGTATTCATCGTCCGTGCAAAAACCCATTACCCGTTCTACATTGGCCCGGTTATACCAGCTTCTGTCAAAGAGCACCATTTCTCCGGAAGCGGGCAAGTGGCTAACATAGCGTTGGAAATACCATTGTTCTTTTTCTTTATCGGAGGGTTTGTCTAAAGCAACGATCCGGGCGGTTCTTGGATTTAATCGTTGAGTGATCCGACTGATCACCCCTCCTTTTCCGGCGGCATCACGCCCTTCGAAAATCACACAAACCTTTAATTTATTTTCTTTGATCCAATACTGAAGCTTGACTAACTCTTCTTGTAAACGTTCAAGCTCTTTATTATAGATAGGAGTTTTTAAAATTCCTCTTGAATTGTATATTTCTTTATTGTTATTTTCTTCCATTCTTAAAAGAGTAAATGAATTCTTTCCCCAATTTACGTCTAATCAAGAATATAATAAATAATAGTTGGATGTTAATTACCTTGAAGTGCCCTTAACACTAAGCTTTTTAGATCTCGTTTTTAACCCTTTTTATTGATTCCAAATAAATGAGTGCAAAGGTTTCATCTTTTAAATGATCCGCTAATTCTGGCTTGAATTCTCCTGCTTTTGCAGTCATCACCTTCATCTTTTCTATTATTTCCTGGTTATTGGGATCTGCCTTTTGAAGTCGAATTACTTCTGTAAAATCATCCATCCATTCCCCATAACGATGCATGAATTCTTGTTGCGTAGGATTTAGTTTTTTTATTTCTGAAGAATCAAATGGATTTGCTTGAGCGCCGGAACTTAAAATAGTTGCGCCAGCCAATAAACCTACTTTTTTCATGAACTTTCTTCTTCCTGATTCGCTATCTGTCATGCTTATTAATTTAAATTGACGATAAATATTACTGTTTTTACGTAGTAAGCTAAGGTATTTAATTTAGGCATTTTGAAAAACATTTTTTCTTTTTATTTATTATTACCGGTAGCACTTTAATTATTGAATGGCGCCTTTATTTAAGTTTCCTTAATATTAGCTATAAATTCCCCTAATAATTTAAATTTATCTGATTATTCACTTGGTGATAGTCCCTTTAATTTCTGAAATGGAAAAGAATAATTTTTGGAAAGATCAGGTAAAAGAGATGACGGTTCTCGATCCGGTCGACCGCACCGAAGAAGTGCTTTTTGGATTGATCATGCTGCTCACCTATACCGGAAGCATTAGTGTAACGAATGATAATAGGGGGGAAGTGAACGAGCTATTATGGGCGTCATTAGCCTGTAATTTTGCCTGGGGACTGGTAGATGCCATCATGTACATTATGGAAAATAAGATCGAAAGGGGGCATTTCTTTAAGCTGATCAAAAAGCTTAGAAAAGCGAAAAATAAGGAAGAAGAAATGGATGCCTTAAAAGATGAAATTCAACCTCTTGTTAGCTCTCTGCTTAACGAAGAGGAACTGATAAAATTGGGAGAACGCATAAAAGAACTACCACCTCCATCAAAAAAAGACTTTAGCACTTTAAGAGATTATATTTCAGCCGGGCAGATCTTTCTCTTAGTTTTCTTAGGTACATTTCCGGTAGCATTGCCTTTCCTGCTATTCAATGACGTTGAGATCGCCCTGAGGGTATCGAATGGGATCGCTCTTCTTATGCTTTTTTCGGGGGGATATATTCTGGCAAAATATGCCGGTCTTCGTCCCTTTGTAACTGCGCTGGTCTACAGTCTTATCGGACTTTTACTCGTTGCAATCACTATGGCACTGGGAGGATGAAAAAGAGCTTAATACTAATTTCATTGATCGTCTTTAATTTAGCCAAAGGGAGTGCTCAGGAAAGCAACTCGATAAGCTCTAATGATTGGGATCTGGGGGTCGATCTGAATCTATACTTGATCAAAGACAATAACTTATTTATGCCGGTTATACGAGTCGACAATGACAAATTACATCTCGAAGGTCGTTATAACTACGAAGATTATCAGACCCTATCATTCTGGGGAGGATATAATTTTAGTGGCGGAAAGAAAGTGGAATATTTCTTAACTCCTATGCTGGGTACCGTATTTGGTAATACGATGGGTGTTGCCCTGGGTTTTGAAATGACCTTTGATTTTAAATGCTTTGAGTTTTATAGTGAATCGGAATATTTAGTCGATATGCTGGGTGAGGAAAATAATTATTTCTATACCTGGAGTAATTTAAGCTATTATCCCGTCGACTGGCTATGGGTGGGCGTCAGCGGTCAACGTACAAAACTCTACCATTCGGAATTGGAAATTCAGCTTGGCTTTCAGTTAGGAGCAGCCTGGAGAAATTGGGAACTCAATACCTTTTTCTTTAATCCCGGATATGATGATTTTTTTTGGGTCATGACCCTTTCTTTCAATCTGGGCAACTAGAATAGACATTTTGAAACGAATTTCGGTGTTACCTTTAATGTGACTATTCTTGAAATTTGCTACGCAAATCTATTTTTAAGCTGTAAAACGATCAGCTTCAGCCTTTATTTCAATATTTCAGTTAAGATCAGTACAAAATACAGTTCCTAAAAGATTCTTAAAGCACATATCTGTTAAATATATCTTCCAGTTCTTTTAGCGGATCTGAGCACAAACCCGAATGTGTCTGAGAACTTTGAATTACGGTACTTCTGGAAGCAGCTAACCATCTAAATCGATCCGCTAAGTCTAATTTACCAATAGCACCGCCCTCCGGGTCTCCTTTGCAAATTAATTCCCAGGCATGTAAATAACTATTGAGCAGGTCAATTTCTATTTCTTCAGAAAAAGTTTTCAGTTTTTTTGGGTCGATCCGGTATTTAATTCCTAAATATTTTTTTCGCTTCGAGAAGAGGATCACCCCTACATTAAAGAATTCTTCTCGCTCCACTTTTGGAACGATTCGAATGATCGCATATTCGAATGTCACTTTATCCTGCATCTTCGGCCTCTTTAATTAATACATCAATCATTTCGATCTTCGCATCGATATAGGCGATATAAGCAGCCCTCATTTCGTCTGGTGACAGCGCTTCTGAATCGTCGAGGAGCCAATCTTCCGGTATAGCCGAAATGATCTCAGCGATTTTATCTTTATTCAGCAAGCGAAGTATTTCATTTTTTGCTTCCTTTAATTGAGTGGCCTGCGATAATAGCACATGGTTTTTTATAAGGGGGAAGCTTCTTGTTAAATGATTCTTCCATGTGTCCCAATTGTGATGAAAATAAAAACTAGCTCCATTATCGATTACCCACAGTTCTTTATTCCAGCTTAAAAGATTGGTATTTTTATCGGTGCGGTCAATATTACTGATCAAGCTATCTAATAAGACCAATTTAGAAGCGCTCAAGGGATCTACCGTTGTAACCAGTGGATCATAGGTGATCGAACCGGATAAATAATGCAGTCCTAAATTTAGTCCAACACTAAATTTAAGTAAGTCCTGAATTTCTTCATCAGGTTCAGTTTTACTGAAAGAATCATCAAGATGAATAAAAACCAATTCCGGCATTTTTAAGCCAATGGCACGGGCCATTTCTCCGCCAATAAATTCTGCAATAAGCGATTTTTTTCCTTGTCCGGCCCCTCTGAATTTTACAACATAAAGAAAGTCATCATCCGCTTTTACAATGGCCGGAAGAGAGCCGCCTTCGCGTAGGGGCTTAATGTATTGAACAACATTTACCGTTCGAATATCAAGTGTATTCATCAAAGCGAAGGTAAATGTATTTTATGAATCTTTTTACAGCTTAAATAGATCAGAAGAAAATGATTGTGCTTTTTAAATTAGAAGCTTACAGTTTAGTGGTAGTTTAGGAAAACTTGTCATTAAATTGTAGAACCAGACAAGCCTATTTTAAAACTCGTAGGTCTCTTGAATAGCCCCTAAAAAACCTTTAGTTTGGTCTTCTTCCTTCAGGATAAGGGCAGGCTGCTACCCTCCTTCATTTTAATGAGAGGAATTGAACAAAACCCGAATTTATTTCATTAGTGCAGGATAAAACACTCGTTTGAAATATTCCCGAGGCCGAATATTTGCTAAACTATTTCTAAGGCTTTTTTATAAACATTGCCAATATCCTTGATTAGTTTATTACTATTTTTTATGGGAATTAAATATAATGCTTGGTGCTTCCAGGTCGTTAAACAAAAGGATAGCTAGCTTGATGAACTAAAAGTATCTAAACTCCAGAGAATGATGGCGATAAATCTGTTTCGTGTCCTTCTTATAATTTGTCGCTTTATACCGGTTTAATTATTTTTTTGAAACGCAAGGCTTAGTATAAAAGTAATAGCGCGTTAAGTTTTAAGCTAACGCGCTATTGATTTATTGATTATGAAGCTGGTTTTTATGCCTTTGGCTCTGTTTTGTTAAACATATATCTCGCGATCTTCCATTCGCCGTTCACTTTTTCAAATACAAAAAGTTCTCTGTTAGCTTCTGGAACCTCTATACCATTTGCATGTATTTTAACGCTTCCTTTGGAACTGGTCACAGCAAACGCCATATTTCCTTCCACTTCAATTTCTTCAATGAAAAACTCGATGTTCAGTTGAATTTGAGAAAAAACGAATTCATAGGATTTTAAGATATTCTCCGACCCAATTCCGGATGGCGCTTCCGTTGGCATGAAAACACCATCTTTTGTGTACAGACTTTGCGCTAGTTTTGCATCTGAAGTGTTCAACGATTTTTTATATTCTTCTAAAAGAGTTTCGATCTTTTGTTTTTCTTCTTTTATCATAGCTTCTTTGTTTTCTGTTTGAATTGTTTGTTTGCTTTCAATAGTATTTTCACTTTCTGTTGGAGTGCATGACACTAGTGCTGCTAATGTGAATGCTGTAATAAGTATTCTTTTCATAGTTTAATTGTTTTGATTTATCCATTCATTAAGTGAAATAAATTCTTCACTTGCAATTTCTTTAGCCAGCAGAATTTGGGATTCTGAATTTGGTCCCATATAACTATGCGCTTCAAAATAGGCCAGCATTTGAGCGATTTCTCCGGCGCCTTCAAAAAAGCTTGAAAACACTTCTACAGGGACCTGATTAAAACTGTACTCAATCCCATTGGCTTTAAAGCTTTCTAAAATATCATTAAAACTATTATACTCTGTAGCGAGGGATAAATAAGCTCCATTTCCAACTTTTTCAGGATGTAAAAAGGCGCCAGTAACTACTTTACCTAAGTCGTTTATATCCGACATATGGATTGCTTTCACATTAGGGTCAATTGGAAGTGTCCAGCCAATAGAACCATCCTGTTGCGTTTGAGCTCCCATTTGACCGCTGAGGTTTTGGAAATAGAAGGGAGGTTGTACAAAGGTGTAGTTTTCGAAGCCTGCATTTTTTACCAACTCATCTACTTTAGCCTTTCCTGTAAAATGTGGAACATCAAATTTCCCATTGCTAATTTTTTCAACGTCAGGCAGGGTGGACCATATAAAGTGATTTACACCTGCTTCTTTGGCAGCCTCAATAGCCATTTTACCTTGTGCGTACTCGTCCGCACCTTCCCAAAAGTTAGTCACCACAAACACGCCATACACATTTTTAAAGGCTTCCCTTAATGAAGCCGGATCTGTGAGGTCAGCCTTCACTGCTTCCTGAGCTTTACCGGTATAGCTATCCGGATTTCTTGTTATGGCTCTTACTTTAAAAGTACCATCCTTAAGTAGAGCATTAACAACACCTTTTCCCTGTGAACCTGTGGCTCCAATTACTGCGATTATTTTCTGTTCCATCTTATTTTGCTTTTAATTTTTTACAAGGCAAAGATGAAGATGATAAATCAGGTTTACCTATAAGGTAGATTAAGAAAATGGCAAAAAGCATATTAAGATTTTACTAACTTTTTGCGAATGGTACTGAGGAATTCCGGGGTTACTCCAAGGTAGGAGGCGATCTGCACGTTGGAAATCCTATTAAACAATTGAGGATAGCGACGAAGAAAATCTACATAGCGTTCTTCTGCGGTAGAACTAATGATTTGCAGAATTCTGTTCTGAAGGCTTAGCATTGCATTCTCTGCCAGCACTCTGAAGATCCGGTTAAATTTTGGATAATCTACAAAGAGTTTGAGTTGATCTTCTCTCGAGATCTGAAGGATGACAGAATTTTCAAGTGCTTCAATGTATAATTTAGAAGGGATTTCGGAATGGAAACTGCCAATGTCTCCTATCCACCAGTTTTCTATGGCAAATTGAAGGTTGTGTTCTTTTCCATTCGGATCCGGCATGTACATTTTAAAGCATCCTTCTACAACAAATGTATTGTGTCGACAGATATCACCTTCACGAAGAATAAATTGCCTTCGTTTAACTTTTCGTTCCTCGAAAACCTCTTCAACAAAAGACTTTTCTTCTTCACTTAAAGGAAGAAGCTTATCAAAATAGTCAATGAGTGCTTTGGTCTTCATTTTCAAATCCCTTTTTGTAACTGAGCCTTAAATCTCGTTTTTATTTAAGGAATAAACAATAGGCAGTATTATGGGATAGTAAAGTCCCTTTCCGATTTTATTTTCCATAGTGTAAATCAAGATCTACCTAATTGCTATCGGGCTATAATCCTAACCCCGCTTCGATTTTTGGATAGTTGATTTATGTTTAGTATTATTGACTATTAAACTAAAAAAGTCAAATAGTCAATGTCAGTTAGTAAAGACGCTATCTTAAAGGTTGCCGGAAAAGCTTTTAGCAGGCATGGTTTTGCCAAAACTTCCATGGATGAGATCGCCAAATCCGCACGCAAGGCAAAGGGTTCGCTTTACTATCATTTTGAAAGTAAGGATGGTTTATATCGTGAAGTGATCATAGAGGAGCTGAATTTTTTAAAAGATGAACTTAGTGTCATCTTTAAAATGGAGGATCATAGTACCCTTGAGCTCCTGAAAGCATATATGCTTAAGCGCATGCAGATACTGAAAGCGTCAGTAAATTACCAGGAAACGCTCCGACCGGAATTTTATGAATTTTATGAGTTTTTAAACGATGTAAAAATAGCAATGGATACCTGGGAGAAAGATCAGATCGAAATTCTATTCAGAAGAGGCTTGGATAGGGGAGAGCTTGAACTTCCTGGCAGCATTAGGG
>JAHECK010000115.1 GCA_024641785.1 Flavobacteriales bacterium
TGATAAGAAGCTTCCATGGAAAAGGAATAGATACTGCATTGATCTATTGGGCACGAATGAATATGGTTACTTTAGATAAGTATGACCAGTCTATTTTAACCTGGATTGGAGATTTTAATCCGAAAATGATCAATGTTGCTAAATCATTAGGGGGTGAGGAATGGAGAACTTTAGCTACTTATCGTTATCAATTTGATCGTACGATCCCATTTGAAAGGCATCCAATTATTTCATAAATAACCTACAATCAAGGAGGTAAATAAAAGTCTTAATTTCTTTTTAAAAAGTCCTTTCATTTTAAAAATTAGGTTTTATATTTGCACTCGTTTTTACGGAAACGATAAATGACCCGGTAGCTCAGCTGGTAGAGCATATCCCTTTTAAGGATAGGGTCCTGGGTTCGAGCCCCAGCCGAGTCACATTTAAACCCTAACAGTCTCTGTTAGGGTTTTTTGTTTTAAGAAAAGTATTTGGGCAAGAAGTTTATTCCGCTCTTTATTAAAATCAGATCAAGGCTTTTTAAGCTCTTTTTCAATATGGATTTTTTTCAGACCATCTGCTCTTTCTTTTAGTACTACCTGAGCTGCACTTAGCCTAGCAATCGGCACCCGATAAGGAGAACAACTCACGTATTGTAGTCCTATTTTATGAAAAAACTCGATCGAACTTGGATCACCACCATGTTCTCCACAAATACCTAGTTTAATATTTTTCTTTGTTTTGCGGCCATCATCTACTGCAATTTTCACCAATCTTCCTACGCCATCCTGATCTAATTTATTAAAAGGATCATTTTTATAAATGCCTTTACGGGTATAGAATGGAAGAAATTTTCCGGCATCATCTCGAGATAATCCTAAAGTAGTTTGTGTAAGGTCATTAGTTCCAAAACTAAAGAAGTCGGCAACCTCAGCAATTTCTCCTGCTAAAAGTGCAGCACGTGGTAATTCGATCATCGTTCCTACCAAATAGTCTAATTCTACTCCGTGTCGATCCATGGTTTCTCTTGCCATTCTATCGATAATATCCTTCTGATGAATCAATTCTTCTTTGCTACTGATAAGTGGCACCATGATCTCCGGGTGCACATCGATACCATTGTGCTTGCAGGTACAGGCAGCTTCAAAAATCGCCTTTGCCTGCATTTCCGTGAGCTCAGGATACATGATCCCCAATCGGCAACCTCGGGTTCCCAACATAGGATTTACCTCATTTAGACTTTCAGCTTTGGTCAATAAGTCTTCATTAATTCTTATCTCTTTCAAAACAGAATTCATTTCCTCCAGCTCATTGGTTCCTTTTAAACGAAGTTTTAGATCAAGTAATTTCTCCATTAACTCAATTCGGCTGGGAAGGAACTCATGAAGCGGTGGGTCAAGTGTTCTTATTGTTACCGGGTAACCATCCATAGCTGTAAACAAACCAATAAAATCTTCGGTCTGCATGGGTAATAATTTAGCAAGAGCAGATCTTCTCCACAAAGGATTATCGGCCATGATCATTTCCCGCATGGCAGTGAGGCGTTCCTCTTGAAAGAACATATGTTCGGTTCGGCACAAGCCAATCCCTTTAGCTCCAAATTCAAGGGCTTTCTTTGCATCTTCAGGGGTATCTGCGTTTGCTCTAACTGTCAGTCTTTTTATGGAATCAGCCCATTCCATTAATTTGTTGAAATTACCCGAGATCTCAGGTTCTACTGTTGGGGCCTTCCCTAATATCACTTCACCGGTACTTCCGTTCAAGCTGATCCATTCCCCTTCGTTTATGGATTTATCTCCAATTACAAACTGTTTTGCAGAATATACGACAAAGATCTCTTCACATCCTGCTACACAGCATTTACCCATACCTCTCGCTACTACCGCAGCATGGGAAGTCATTCCGCCACGTGATGTCAGTATTCCTTTTGCAGCATCCATTCCGCCTATATCATCCGGAGAGGTTTCTATCCTGACTAAAATAACATCTTCTCCATTTGCAGCTTTTTCCTCTGCATCCTTAGCATTAAAAACAACACGACCACTTGCTGCTCCGGGAGATGCCGGTAAACCTTTAGCAATAACATTTAATGTTGCCTTTGGGTCGAAAGTAGGGTGGAGTAGATGGTCTAACTGTTCAGGGGCAACTCGCATCAATGCCTCTTCCTTTGTAAGCATCCCTTCTTCATGCATTTCTACTGCAATCCGTAAAGCTGCAGCAGCCGTTCTTTTACCTCTCCTGGTCTGCAACATCCATACTTTGTCGCGCTCGATCGTAAATTCAATATCCTGCATATCGCGATAATGCTCTTCTAATACTTTTCTTATGCTTTTGAGTTGCAAGTATTGCGTTTGCATTAATGACTCTAAGGAGTAATCATCAAATTTTTTCTTTCCGCTTCGGTTTATTGGTTGAGGTGTGCGAACACCGGCAACAACATCCTCTCCTTGAGCATTCACCAAATACTCACCAAAAAATCGATTTTCTCCGGTAGATGGATTTCGTGTAAAAGCAACTCCTGTAGCAGAATCATTTCCCATATTTCCATATACCATAGCCTGTATATTTACGGCAGTTCCCCATTCATGTGAAATACCATTGAGTTCTCGATACTTCTTGGCTCTGGGATTCATCCAACTTCTAAAAACAGCTCCTATTGCCTCCCAAAGTTGTTCCATTGGGTCTTCCGGAAAATCGCTTCCAGTTCTCGCTTTGATCGCTTTTTTAAATTCTTTTACTATAAATTTTAGATCTTCTACATCAAGCTCTGTATCGAGCTTTACATGCCGAAAGTGCTTCCTTTTCTCAATTATTTCTTCAAATGGATCTTTGTCATTAGGATTTACCGGTTTCAAATCTAAAACCACATCTCCATACATTTGCACGAACCTTCTGTAGCTATCCCAGGCAAAACGAGGGTTTTTTGTAAGATCGGCCAGACCTTTCACTATTTTATCGTTTAAACCTAAATTTAGAACGGTATCCATCATTCCGGGCATCGATACACGTGCACCCGAACGAACAGAAAATAATAATGGAACTTTTGTGTCACCAAAGGTTTTACCTATTTCTTTTTCTACTAATTGAATGTTCTTTAAAACTTCACTTTCAAGACCGATTGGATATTGGTTTTTGTGTTTAAAATAATAGGTACTTACCTCTGTGCTTATTGTAAATCCCGGTGGAACAGGAATCCCTAGTTTACACATTTCAGAAAGGTTAGCGCCTTTGCCACCTAACTGATCGACCATGCTAGCATTGCCTTCGCATTTATTAGCTGCAAAAAAGAAAACGGATTGAGTATTTACTTCCATTATTAGAACACTTTTTAATAAAATTTTGAGAAAGTTAGCTCTAAAATTGAAGTGTTTTTATGATGAAAGTCAACTGGTATGATTAAGTATTTAACTGATAATTAACAGCCTCTTGTTTAATTGAGTTGATTTTTTTTTAGCTTCAAAATGAATGCTTAATCAAAATAACTTTTATCGATTGCTTTAAAATTATAAAATCCCCTAAGCGATTTTCAGATTTTATATTATTTCAGCAGAACACCTCTTAATATTTGCACAATTATAATTTGTAATTAATTGATAAATAAACAAATACTCTCAATTTCATAAAAAATCATAAAAATGGAATTATGTTTAAATTATATCGACTTTTGTCAAAAAAAATAGCTATAATCTATGAACTACAAAAGTCTATTATTCATTTTAATTTTTGCTTCTATTAATACAGTAGCTTGTACACAAGTAGTGAAACCGCCTATGAGTCAATCAAAGGCCGAAGTAGTTCCGGATTATGATAAATTACCACTTCCAATTGATGATATTCAGCCCCTTCGCAGCTTAATAGATCTTCCCTTTCAAGACCAACTTCTCGCTGAGCTTAACAAAAATAGCAAGTATAAAAAATTGATCTCACAAAAAAAGATGGCTGTTGGCTTAGTAGACTTAAGGGATCCATTAAATGTTAAATATGCAAGAGCCAATGGAAATGTAATGATGTATGCAGCCAGCTTACCTAAGATAGCAATACTACTGGCTGCTGAAGATGCATTAGAAAAAGGGGAATTGGAAGATTCGCCTGAAATTCAAAGTGATCTTCTGTTGATGATCAGTAAATCTGATAATGCCGCAGCTACAAGAATGATCGATCGATTGGGATATGATAAAATTGAAGAGGTATTGACCGATCCGAAATATGATCTTTATGATGAAGATTATGGTGGGGGAATATGGGTTGGAAAGCGCTATGCAAAAACGGGTGCTCGTCATCCTGATCCAATGAAAGGTTTAAGTCATGCAGCAACTGTTTCTCAGGTATGCAGATATTATTATATGCTAGCTTATGGAAAACTTGTCTCCTTCGATCGATCTAAAATAATGCTTGATCTAATGGTAGATCCGAAGTTGCATCATAAGTTTGTAAATACGCTGGATCAAGTCGCACCAAAAGCTAAAGTATTCAGAAAATCAGGTACCTGGAAAAATTTCCATACTGATTCGGTGCTTGTTTGGGGGCCGAACAGACGTTATATTTTAGTTGCTCTGATCGAAGACCCGGAAGGTGAAAAAATTTGTCGTGACTTGGTAAATGTAGTGGATAAGGTTCTTGGTTATTAATGATTACTAAGTGAAATATTCGTATTGTTGAATTGGGGTTTCACTCCGGTTTATCTTAACGAATAAAAATGGAAAAATTAAAGAAATATTATATTCATTTGCTTAGAAATGTGTTTGATATTCGTGAAGGCGAGTATCGGAGGGCGATTTTGATGCAGCTGAATATTTTTCTGATCATTTCCACACTTCTTATTGTAAAACCTACTGTAAATGGTCTTTTTCTTGCAAAATTAGGTGCAGAAAGTCTTCCCTTAGTTTATGTACTTGTAGCTATTTTTGCAGGTCTTGTATCATTAATATATTCTAAGTTATTATCCCGGAAATCATTAAATAATATTATTACTAATACCCTAAGCTGGTCAGTACTCATACTAATCACCTTTGGGATTTTATTGCGCCTGAATTTTTTAGAAGGATGGGTGCTTTATATTTTTTATATCTGGGTAGCTATTTTCGCTGTACTAACAGCTTCCCAGTTTTGGATTTTAGCCAATATTGTTTTTAATCCACGAGAAGCAAAGCGATTATTCGGGTTTATAGGTGCCGGTGCAATTGCAGGTGGTATCTTTGGAGGCTATCTTACCTCATTGATCGCTGATCTGATCGGGAGTGAAAATCTGCCTTTTGTAGCCGCTTTTTTACTTGTGTTTTGTATTCCCATTACTAAAACCATTTGGAATAAAGAGGTTTTACCGGGACAGACGAAATTTCAAAGGAAAAAAAGGACACAGGGTTTTGATGCAAACCCATTTGCATTAATAAAGAAATCGAAGCATTTAACGTACCTGGCAGTAATTATTGGGATTAGTGTTATTGTGGCAAAATTGGTCGATTATCAGTTTAGTGCCATTGCTGCCCTGAAGATTCCTGATTCAGATGAGTTGACTGCTTTTTTTGGTTTTTGGTTTTCTACTTTTAATTTGATATCCCTCGGAATTCAACTTTTTATTACCCGAAAGGTCGTAGGTGTGTTTGGTGTTGGAACCTCATTATTTATTCTTCCTATGGGGATAATGCTTGGAGCGCTTCTCGTATTGGTATTTCCAGAATTATGGGCTGTAATATTCTTAAAATTGATCGATGGCAGTCTGAAGCAATCAGTTAATAAGTCAGCTATCGAATTAATGGCTTTACCTATTCCTTTAGAAATTAAAAATCAAACGAAAAGTTTTATCGATGTTTTTGTAGACAGTGTTGCAACCGGTATCAGCGGTCTTATACTTCTTTTTCTTGTTACCGGACTTGACCTATCAACACGATTTATTAGTTTAATGATCATAGTGCTTTTCTTTCTTTGGATCTATTTTGCACTTAAGATCAGAGAAGAATATATCCGTTCTTTTAAATTAAAAGTAGATCAGAATAAGGATGTACTTCAAAAGAAAAATGATATTGATTTTTCGAAGGATTCGGTATTAAGCGGTTTAAAGAAAGTACTGCAGCAAGGAAATGATAAACAGATAATCTTTGTCTTAAATAAATTGAAAGAGTTACCTGATGAAAGGCTTTTCGGGGATGTATTCAGATTGATTGGACACAGTTCTGCACTTATTCGTGTAGAAGCATTGCAATGCCTTTATTTCTATAGAAGTATTGAGATCTCGGATAAAGTGCTTCCATTGATCAATGATCCGGACCAGCAAGTTAAAATTGCGGCTTTCGAATACCTAATCGGACACTCACCCGAAAACAGAGTCGAGTTTTTAAAAAAATATTTACAAGACAAGGATTATAAGGTTAGGGGAGCGGCAATGGTTAGTTTGTCCATCGAAACAAGGGATAATCCGGAACTTAAAGAGCTCTTTAATTTAGAAGAGCGGATCCTTAAAAAAATCAATACTATTTCTGTTTTAAAAGATAAAGAGGAAATAAAATTTCAAAAATTGATTTTGATGAAAAGCATTGGATCTGCAAAAATCCAATCTTACTTCTATATTATTAAAGACTTTTTAAAAGAGGAGGACCCTGAGCTTGTAAATCAGGCGATAATTTCGGCTGGGACAACCATGCATCCTGATTTTATTCCTGAATTGTATCTTTTTCTTGCAAATGACAAGACTAGAGAAGCTGCAAAATCGGCTTTATTGAATTTTGGTCCTGCGATCCTTGATAGTTTTAATGAAAAGATCAAAAATGAGGAATTAGCAATTGAGTATTTGATCCATGTGCCATCTATCGTTGAAAAGATCGGAATACAGCCATCTGTAGAACTTTTGTTCATTTTACTGGATAAAGATGATATTCAATTAAAAATGGAAGCGCTTCGATCTTTGAATAATCTTAAAGAAAAGTTCCCACAATTAAAATTCCATCAAAAGCTGGTCATTAAAAAGATCTTAAATGAAGCCCATCTATACATGGAGACTTTATTCGCTTTAAATGCACAGATCACTGCGATGGATCCAAAAGTGAGTAATTTGGAAATGGAGCAGTTCGAAAATCAGTCGAAAGCCAGAAAAAACCTCATCGATCTATTGGAACGAAGACTTGACGGAAACTTAGAGCGTATTTTCAGATTGCTCGGTTTAAAATATCCTCCTGATGATATTCTTACTATTTATTCGAGTTTGCAAAGTAAGAAACCTGAAATGCGTTTTAATGCAGTTGAATTTTTAGATAATCTTCTGGAAACCAATTTGAAAAGAGTGCTATTACCAATTGTAGAAACAGCTCTTTTGGATAATATTTCAGAAAGTAATATCCGAAATCTTAATTTGAATTTAAAGATTCCTAATGAATTTGAATGTCTGTCTACACTTCTCGATGGGAGAGATAGTAAAATAAAGATGGCCGTTTTATATTTAATTACACAAATGATGAATAAGGATTACATTCCTCTTGTGGAAAAATATATAAATCATGATAACCCAAAGATCAGGTCTTTTGCTGAACAAGCAATATTAGCTTTAAAGAAGAGCTGATTATTTCTTAGTCATTATCTTATCAATTTTTGTTGCCAATGCAAAATGATCGTTTGCAGAATTCTTTCTTAAAACATTCGACATTAAAGTAACCATATAAATAGTTCCGTCGCTTTGCTCTACTATAACCACAGAATTCATGTAATTATCTACATTTCCCTTGTACTTTCCGCAAACAAAACCTTCTTCCTCTTTACATTTATATAAACTACCGGATTTAAAATAAACCGCAGCATTGATTAGTGATGTAGCGGCCGCATAGCGAATTCTTTTATCCGTAGCATACATTAATCTTTTGATCTCTATACTTGAAGCAGGATCGACGATCTGACCTCTTTCCATAGCGACTAGATATTTCATTAAACCTAAAGGACTGGCGCTTGTACCACCTTCTCCGGGAACCATTGCTTTAGCTTCTCTGGTAAACATACTACCAAGCTTAAATTCTTCTTTAGTAATACCTATGTTTCGCAATGGATCATTTACAACATGCATTGCTATTTCCTTTAATTCAGTTTTACTCGTATTTTTAAAAAAGGCTGCTTCTTGTTCTGCACTTGGAGGGTATTGTGCTCCCATCGCATGCATTAGAATAGCTTCTTTCCATACAATGCTTGCCGCGGCATTATTACTAACCGAGATCATATGATCTACCCACTCATAAAGAGAACAGGTATCGTTTTCAGTGACCACTTTTTTTGTTAGTTTATTAGTTTTTGGGTTAAAGAAAGGAACCGTATGTTCATCATAGTTTCCCCATTTACCGGCCCTGACCATTCTACTTTTTAATAGTGCTTGCCTTTTTTCGAAGGAATTGGGATATAATTTCTGTAACTCATTAAATAATCCGGCAGCCACAGCAAGTTTCGCCACACTTCCCGGCATAAAACCTCTTTTCTCTTGGCGGTTTGCATAGCGGATCTTTCTTCCGGGAGTAATGTCCATTAAACATAAGGAATAACTCTCATCCAGATTTGGGAAAAGTGCATTGATTGATTTTTGTAAGTCCGGATCTGCTTTTGGAAAGATACTCAGACTGTCACCTTTTGAATTCATTAAATTCAAGTGAATATCATTCAGCTTTTTTTGAGCACCTGCAACTGGTTTTTTATCTGTGATCACCCCTTCCATGATCAACTGTAATCTTAATAATCTTCGAATTCCTGTTGTCTTGTATCCATCATAAGGGTAAGCCATGCTTTCACTTTGAAAAGCGATAACTAAAAAAGCGATAATAATTATTTTTAAGGTCTTCATGTGCTATCAAAGTTTTGTTTGAAGGGTTATTAATTTGGCTAAGGGTATTTCCGGACTGATACTTTTTAAATATTCAGATCGTTTTGCATTTTTATTTTCAACGAAAGGGCGAATCTGAAATAACCAGATCTTATTATTCTTAAATCCTAATTCTATATCATAGGGGCCTGATGATCCTGACTTATATAGTTTATCCATTTCCTGAATGATCTTTTTGGAAAATTCTCTGATCTGAACAAGGTTATCCTCACTTAAGATTGCTTTATCAAAACGTGCACTCTTTTTTAAAGTACCACCGACAAGTGGAAGCGTAGTATATTCTGTTTCCCTTGAAGGTGATAAAAGAAGATTTTCCCCATTAGATCTAATGAGGTATGCCTCTGCAGACTGACCCTCTACTGCACCGCCGGCACCTCTGCTGAATGCAATAGTTAGATCATTGTCATTATCATTTTGAATCCCTTTCGTGATCATTACACCCGAGTAATCAACATCTACGCTTGGAATGACCAATATAGATGGGTATACATTTTCGGGGTTTAATAAATAGCGTTGTCTCCATTTATAGCTTCTTTCTGAATAAGGGGAAGCCCAAACTTCTTTGATCCCTTCGAGAATCTTCTTTTTATCTACGATATTGAAAAGGGTCAGATTTAAA
>JAHECK010000116.1 GCA_024641785.1 Flavobacteriales bacterium
TTCTCTTTTATTTAAACCTTTGGCTTTTGCTGCTCTAATATAATCCTGATCCATTACCTCGATCATCGAACTTCTCGTTAACTGAACAATTACCGCTAAAGGTCGGATTCCTAATGTAATTGCAGGCAGGATCAAATTTTGTAAACTCAGATATTTTCCGGTAAACACATCATATTCATATAAAGAACCCGTCATTTCCAGTCCTGTTCCGGGTAAAGTGAAGCTAATATCTACAATAGATAAAGATAAGCCCGGAAATAAGAATTGAATCAGGGCAAGTGTGCTCCACATAAACAATCCAATAAAGAAATATTTAAACCCCAGTGATATCATACTTAAGATCCAAATTTTCTTTTTCTCTTTATATCTTCTATAGGAATATACTATTAATCCAAAAACAAACATAACAAAAGGCAAGGCCGGTAAACTGGTACTTGCATACCAAACGTAGCCTCCAAGCCATGAAATAAGGATGGCCATAAAAAATGAAGGTCCTGACATCCCTAAAACAGAAAGAAAAATAGTCGAATTATCGAAAAATGAACCTTTATACAATGCCGAGAAAATCCCGGTAAAAAGGCCAATGATCAAAGCAAAAGCCATTGCAACCACAGCAAGAATAAAGGTTCCGGGAAAAGCTTCTCCAATAATTTCCGAGACTTTTTTACGTGATTGATAACTTCTTCTTAAATACGGCTCTTTAAGCACCAGAACCTTATCTCCACCCATTTTAACCGAAGCGTAGATATTATACTTTGCAGGGTCTGCAAATATCCTGGAATCTTGATTCTTATCCTTTAATAATGAAATTGGGAGGATGTCGTTGATATAAAATAAATACTGTTTGTATAAAGGCAGATCCAGACCAAGGTCCTTATTGATCGAAGCGATCACTTCTGCTGTAGCATGCTGCCCTCCCATCATTCTTGCAGGATCGCCGGGTTTAATACTGAAGATTAGAAATACAAAACTAACAACACCCCATAAAACTAATATTCCATAAAATATTTTACGAAGAATAAAATTTAACACTTGTTATAAAGATTTTTTAAGTTCCAAATATTCAGGAAGATCATTGTAATGCCATTTTCCTTCAACCGTTCCTTTTTTCAATAAAATGATTCCGGGATTAGCTCTAACAGTAGTTTTTAACATCGTTTCATCCGCACTGTAAAAAGTAATCGGCACTTGATTCTCTAATTTAAAATCTTCAATCTGGTCGTATGAAGATGCTGTTAATCCATAAACATAAACCCCATCATTTTCAGCATCTTCAACAAATTTATTTACCTTCTTCATCGCTGATGAATTCGCTTTTTCAATATCATAAAATACAACAAGTAAAACGTAAGCTTCTTCAGCAAGAAGATCGTCTTGTAATTCATATCCATCAGCATCGCTTATCACAAAATCATGAACAGGTGGCTCATATCCTTTAATAAGCAATTTGTTTTCGGTGCTCACCCATACCCAGGTAGAATCCTGCCAAGGATAATTAGATTGAGTAAATTCTTTTTCTTCACCGGTATTTTCATTTTTATATACTAAAATGGATTCATATACATTTCCTTGAACACCTTCAGGAACAACCATTTGCTCAGCTATGTTTTTTCCAACAGCATAAGGTCTATAATCTTTAATAGGCAAATGAGAATAAGTATGAATAACAAAGAATACAGGTAATAAAATAGCAATTCCTAGAATTAATAAGCTTTGCGCTTGTCCACTACTAAACTTTTTTGCGAGAAAGGTTAGTAAAAAGAATACTAAACTAAAGTAAATTGGAAATGCCCAATCAAGTATAATGGACGAGAAAAGAGCAATAAAGATCATAGAAGAAATAAAATATCGTTTATCTTCTTCCGCAGTATTCAATAAGATACTTTTTCTGGCCATGAAAACAGGCAGAATAAAGATCATCAATATAATATCCTTTATAAAAGATTGCCATGGTGTAAATTTAATGGCATCACCAAAACATCCACAATCATTTACCTTATCAAAATAGGCTGAATAAAAAGTAAGAAAAGCAAAGAAAACCGTAAGTAACAAGACTAAATAGCTTGATACTTTTATTTTTAAACCAACGATAAGCGCTAATCCTAAAACAATTTCAGCTAGGCATACTAAAACCGAAAATGCGAGTGAATAAGGAATTAAAAACTCTAAATTGAGTACTTCAGCAGAAAAATATTCTTCCATTTTATAGCTAAAGCCTAGCGTATCATTTGCTTTTACCAATCCTGAAACCAATAAAACAGAACCTGCAAGTACTCTGGAAATAAATAAAACGATTTTCATAGTCAATTTAATTATTGCTTAAAGCAATCTTAATTTTTAAGTGTTTCTAATTCAAGTTTTATCAATGCAAAAACGGCATAATTTAGAATATCAAGATAATTTGCATCTAAACCTTCCGAAATAATTGTTTTTCCATTATTGTCTTCAATTTGTTTAATGCGATAAATTTTCATCAATATTAAATCACATAAAGAACTAACGCGCATGTCTCTCCAGGCTTCACCATAATCATGGTTTTTATCCATCATCAGCTCTTTAGCCATTAAGGCATATTTTTTATAAAGATCCCCAACTTCTTGGCTTTTCAGCTCGAGGCGTTTTTCGTCTTTTAATTCTAATTGGATTAAAGCCATAATGGAATAATTTACAATTCCAATGAACTCAGGGATGATCCCCTCCTCTATTTTACTAGACTCAAGATCTTGTATTGTTCTAATGCGATTGGCTTTGATGAACAATTGATCGGTAAGTGAACTTGTTCTTAAAATTCTCCATGCGGTGCCGTAATCTTTATTTTTCTTAAGAAAAATATCGCTGCAAAGAGCTATTATTTCATCAAATTGTTGACTTGTTTTTTTCAGGTCATTCATAAAGAAAATCTCCTTAGATTGATCGATTTTTATTGCTTAAAATTGCAGTGTGAAATATACACCATTTTACCACAAAAGTACATTGAATTTCGGAGGAGGACTAAAATCTTTATCCTCAACTTGGGTAATGGGTATATTAAATTTAACACCTGATTCTTTCTTTAGTGGAAGTCGTGTATTACCTGAGCAATTGATCGACCGTGCAAGAGAGATGATAAATGCAGGAGTTGATATCATTGATATAGGAGGCTATTCTTCACGTCCGGGAGCAGCAGATATAACTGAAGAAGAAGAATTAAAAAGAGTTGTAAATGCCATTTCAATATTACATAAAACATTTCCCGATTTAATCATTTCAATAGATACATTCAGAAGCAAGGTGGCTAGAGAAGCGGTTTTAGCTGGAGCGAAAATGATAAATGACATTTCGGGAGGACAATCAGATCCGGAAATGTTTAATACAGTTGCTGAAATGAAAGTTCCTTATGTTTTGATGCATATGAGGGGGAACCCAAAAACAATGCAAACGCTTACGCATTATGATGACATGATGAGTGAATTGATTCGTTTTTATAGTCAGCAAATTGAAAAATTACATCAGCTTGGAGTTCATGATATCATTATTGATCCGGGTTTTGGATTTTCAAAGACGATAGATCAAAATTTCTATTTGCTCGAAAATCTAAATGAATTACATGTTCTTAATACACCTATTTTAGCAGGTCTTTCTCGTAAATCGTTCATTTACAAATCTCTTAAAATTCCTATTGAAGAAGCACTTAGCGGAAGTATTGCTGTTAATCTCCTAGCGCTTAAACAGGGTGTTGATATTCTGCGGGTTCATGATGTAAAAGAAACTAAAGAGCTAGTTAAATTAATTACTTTTATAGAAAATCACTAAAGTATGCATTCTCATTTTTTCTTATTTATAGATCTTCGATGGTTTGACATACTTGATATCTTGTTGGTAGCCTACCTTATTTACAGACTTTATTATGTCGTAAAAGGAACCGCAGCTATAAATATCTTTTTAGGAATTCTTTCGATCTATGTTATTTGGAAAGTTGTAGAAGCTTTGCAAATGCAAATGCTGAGCGAAATACTAGGACAATTTATTGGTGTTGGAGTAATTGCTCTTATTATTGTTTTTCAACAGGAACTACGGAAATTCCTACTTATGTTAGGAAAAAGAGATTTCTATAAAAGAAACAAAGGCAATCTATTTAATCGCTTTTTTAAGGAAGTAGATGAAGAAGCAATTGATCTGGAGCCTATTATAAAAGCTACTGAAATCCTTGCAAACAATCTGGTTGGTGGACTTATAATTGTGGCCAGAGAATCGAATCCAAGTATGCATGTGATGGGTGGACAATATTTAGGAGCTTCTATTAATTCAGATTTGATCGTTTCTATTTTTCAAAAAGACAGTCCGCTGCACGATGGTGCAATTCTCATTCACGGCGGACAAATGAAAATGGCGCAATGTATCTTAAATGTATCTGAAAATAGAAATATGCCTGAAGGTACAGGACTGAGGCACCGAAGTGGTTTAGGAATCGCCGAACAAACAGATGCAATTGCCATCATTATTTCAGAACAGACGGGTAGCATTTCATTGGCTCATGATGCAAAATTAGATTATGATATTTCAAGAGTGGAATTTGAGGTAGAGTTAAAAAGATTGATTCATCATAAAAGAAAAAATAAGCCGGAGATTTGATAAAAGTTTGAAGCAAGAAGCTCAAAGATGAATGAAATGGTAGTGAAATAGTGAAGAAAACACTAAATTCTAATCCTTTATTTTCCATTTATCGTATTTCGATTGAAGCTTATCTTTATCACTCGGCTTTCTTTTCATCTTATTATCAAAGTCTCTCCTAAAAATAATACCTACTCCTTGGGTATAAGGTGCTTGTTTATAAAATGAAGAACTTTGATAGTTATCATTTGATTTATTAAATGCCTTTAGTCTAATGCGCCCATCCTGTGTTAGTTTATATTCGACTATAAAGTCTCCAACAATATTATTGGTAGTTTGTTCAGGATTAACTGCAGCAGTCGCATCTTTGAATCCAACTTGTGTTGTAATAGTTACTCTTTCATCTAAAATATCAGTGGTAAGTCCAACATCTAATTCTTGTCCTGAGCTCTCAGAGCCAGGACGATAGTTAACGTTTACATCCACTTCATCAGATATTTGTGAAAGCCAGTTTGAAACTTGATTCGATAATAACTCGAAGGTATTTGCTGAAGCAAAACCCCCATTTTCATCCCATCCAGAAACACTTTGAAAAGAATTAAACAATAATAATGATATCACCTGCTTATTCAGATCTTCTGTTGTTGTAGTGGCATTTCTCAACGCGGTTTTTTCTCTTTCTTCAGAATCCGGAAGTTCAATTCCAAACGAAATATCAGGGGATTGTAAATTTCCTTTAAGAAATAAAGAAACATCTGTATTCACTCTGCTCTTATATTGTTCTTCTTGTCCGACCATTATAGGGGCTAATGAAGCCCGGGTTCTATATACTGCTAAAATATCAATGTTTGCATCATAAGGATTTCCTAACCATGAGATCTTGGAGCCAACGGGTATGTCAAACTTTTTATTGATGATCGACTCTAAAGTAAATACATATTCACCTTTATAAGTCTCTAAAGACCCTACCATAGTAAATCCATCATCCTTATCAATATTTAAAACTAATTTACCTTGTGAAGCCACCTTTAATATATCTCCTTTTTCTTCATCAAAAATCAATTGTACTTCTGCATCAGGGGTCACCGTTATATCGAGATTCATTTCAACGCCAGAAATATCGATTATTGGCTTTTGCTCTAATTGCCCTAATAAACTGTCATTACTTACAAACTCGATAAATTCCTGTCTATCCACCGTATTACTTTCTTTTATCGGAATATAAATTTGTGTATTTTCCTTTGTCGTTGCAACAACATCGATAAAAAGTAATTTATTATAACCCCAAATATTCGCATATCCAGTAGCATAAGCTTTTCCATAAAATAGCGCATCTGCTGTATTTTTTAGGTCCATTACTAAAAAATCTTCCAGATCGATTGAAAAATCATAATTCCATTTCTTAAGATTTTCATGAAGTATCGTTCCGTATGCAGTTCCTTTTTTACCATCAAGATCATATATGTCAAATGGATCTAAGGCAATATAATCTTCGTAGATATCAATTTTTGTATCAAAGGTAAAATGGGTTCCTAATACATCCAGAAATAATCCTCCATCTATTATTTCAATTTTACCTAAAATTCTGGGCTCGTTTAAATTTCCTAAAATTTTGACTTTTCCTTTCGTACTTCCTTTTACATCAGTGATCCCTGGTAATTTAGTGTAGTTAAGTATATCCAAATTAAAGCGATTAAAATCAATTTCTAAATTCATCATTTCAGATTCTGAATCCGGATTTAATGTTCCTCTAATTTTTATTTTTTCTAATTTTTCATCTCTTAAAGAAACCGAAACCTGATAGGCCGAATCCAGGGATGATTTTTTGGATATAATATTTAAGTCTCCAATATAATAATCGTTTATTTCTGCACTATCCACTTCCAATTCCGCTTCCAATCTAAATTCATTATTTTCTGTGATCCAGTTAAAACTACCATTTGACCACCCTCCTATTTTATAGTCGAATTGCTGAAGCATATAATTAAAATTACTTAGCTCAAAATTATTTAATTTCAAGTTTAGCGTGTCTTTTATTTCTTTACTAAACATTCCATTAAGCTCGAGACTTTGCATGTCAGTTGCAATTCTTATGGATTCAAAAGCAAGTGAATTTGAATTGAAAAGTAATTTTCCATTATTTCCAATATGCCAGTTCTTCTCTAAAAATGTGAATTTTGAATCATCACTTGTGATTTCAAATATTAAACTATCGATGAAAATAGTCTGGAAATGAACCTGACCATTACTAGAATCTGATTGAAGCCATTGGAAATTCAAATCCAGAGTGTCATTTTCTATATATGAAGTGAGTGTATTATTGGGAAAGTATTCAGGTCCATTTTTATAATTAATTCCTTTACTCAACATTTCAATAAGGATTTCCTTTTCATCGAACTCGACATATAAATCTGGATAATCTATATAAACCCCAAAGAGATCTACATTTTCAGCATCAAAATTCACAAAACTTTGAAATTGATTGGGACTAATTTTACCATAAAAATTGGATTCTGAGGAAACATTAATATCTGTAATATTTAGTTTTTGGAGAAATGAGATATCATGAAACACAAAATTAAAATCAAAATCTTGTTCAGATATGTAATCCGGATCATGATAAAAGAATGAAGGAACCGCTTTGCTAATTTCCCACATAACAGCATCTTTTATCGTTGGGATATCAAAATCCCCGGTCATCTCACCGCTAACAATATCGCTCTCAATAAAAAGTTTTTTATTATTATTTAAAGTATCATTTCTTATAAAGACCTCTCCAAAATAAAAAGTAGTACTATCATTACAAAATTCAAGATCTGATATATCCATACTTCCTAGAAGCCCTGTCCATTCTCTACCGACTAAATTCAAATCCATTTTTGCAGAAAGCGATGAAAATCCATCAATTGGAAGAATATTCAATGCGCCCAGGTCAGCAAAAAGCAGGTTGGCATTAAAATTCAAAACGATTGAATCGTTGCTCAACTTAACAAGACCTAAGAAATCCATATCAAGAGAAGGATCGTCAATACTTAAGTTTCCGGTAAAGTTATCCGACTCCATTAGTCCATTTAATGTAATTCGACGATAATCGTAATCATTAAGTCCGATTCGATCCACTTTTCCTTTCATTTCGGCTCTAACAAAAGCTCCATTGCGGAAATACAATTGAGTTTCTACATTACAATCGAGTTTGCCGATTTTTTCACTACCTATCAGAACTCCTAAATCGAGGGCTATGGTCTTCATTTTTCCGGAAAACACCAGATTATTATTCTTTTTTTGTTTTAATGAAATATCAGTGATGATTTTCCCTCTTTTACTCGTTAGTTCCCCATAAGCCACAAAATCATTTATAAATCCGGTGAAATCTCCTTTAAACTTAATAACACCCATTTCTTTTACTGAATTAGGTACTTCAATTAATTTTCCGTCCTTGAATGGATATAGTTGAATATTTTCTAAGTCTGAAACAACAGAATTTAACTCCTTAGCCTCTAAGGTAATGAAGGATGTATTTATATCTGGTAATCCATCAATATTAAAATTCCCTTCAAAGGATGTCTTTTCACCTGTTTTTAAAACAATGTTTCGTCCGGTCAAATTATTAACCTTTCCTTTAATTTTTCCAATTAGGATTACCTCTTGTTTCCAACCTTCCAGACTTGGTGCAAAAAAAGCAATATCTTCCATTTTAACTTTTGCCAGCTGGAAGTCTCCAGTCATTTGAACTTTATTTATAAAATCTTGAAAATCGCTCCATTCATTTAATTTAAAAGTCAATTGATTTGCATCGATCAATGAGCTATTAATCTTTATATGCAAAGGTTTTAAATCAAATCCTTCTCCATTAAGATATCCATCTGTTATTAAATTATGTAAAACCAATCCACATTTTTCCTGAGCATTTAATGTTTCAATATGAAAATGGATCGAGTCCTCAATAAATGAAACATGCGAAAACAGACCATTTATATTACTAACATCAAGATCTGAATAATGCATCCCATAACTTGTGTCAATTACATTTTGATCCTGATAAATGAAGTGAGCATTATTAAGTTCAAAATCATTAAAACTTAATCTGATTTTCTTTTCTTCTTTAACTTGTATGGTGTCACTACTTTTAAAAGTATCTAGTATAAAAGCAAGATTTAAATGATCTTCTCCTTTATACTTTCTTAAATAAAAGTGAGCATCGTCTAGCTTAATTTCTTTAATACTAACGACTCCTTTAAAAAAATTTAATCGTTTAAAATCTACAAATAATTTACTTGTAAATATCAGGGTATCACCATGTTGATCTTCAATATAAAGATTATCTAATCCAAATCTTCGAAATGGCTCTAGATGAACCCGATCTACCGATACGGTAGTATTCCATTTATCTCCCAAATATTTTCCAATAGCTTGGGTAAGCTTGGTTTGAACAAAGGATGAATTAAAAATTAAATACAAAGCCCCAAGAAAAAGTGCTAAAAGCACCAAAGCCCGAATCAATATTTTTAATAGTCTTTTATTCATTTGCTTATACCGGCACCTAAAGTATAAAAAAGCCATGTGGATGCCCTTTTATTTCTTGTATAAAACGTAATTTCGTCAAAAATTAATTATGCCCATTATTCTTGCGATTGAATCTTCCTGTGACGAAACTTCAGCTGCCATTTTAAATGGGCGAAAAGTCCTTTCAAATATAATCGCGAATCAAGAAATTCATGAGAATTATGGAGGGGTAGTTCCAGAACTTGCATCGAGGGTTCATCAACAAAACATCGTCCCGGTTATTGACCAGGCATTGAAAAAAGCAGCGATCAAAATAGGTGATATTGATGCTATCGCATTTAC
>JAHECK010000117.1 GCA_024641785.1 Flavobacteriales bacterium
TCATAAATAAGAGAATAAAAACCTGAGACCTCTAATTGAATTTTACTTGTTGGAAGCCAGGTGAACCCCAAATCAAAACTCCAAACTTTTTCGGCATCTAAACCGGTATTTGGCACTACTACATTACCCGGACTTGAATCAAATATTTTTGCCACATCATCCAAATTTGGAGAACGAAATCCTTGTCCAACATTTGCCTGAATTCTAAGATCAGGTGATCTTCTATAAATGATCCCAATAGAAGGAGTCAAAGCTTGATTGTTCTGAACAAAATCAGGTTCAGGATAAGCAAAGTAAGTGGTATCGAATACTCCATCCATATGAATATAACTATAACGCAGACCTCCTTTTAAAACCCATTTTTCTGCTAACTTCCAGCTTAACATGGCATATGCTCCCCCGTTTAAATAATTAGAATTTGAAGGGTAACGAGATGATGTGGGTGACTTCTCATTCGTTTCAATATTTTCAATCTGACCGGTAGAAGCCACTAAATTATACCATACTTCAGCACCATAAAAAACTTGTAATTTTTGAGTAATGTCCTTATTGAAATCAACATTAAAATTAACACCATCTACCTGTTCCTTTCGGCTCGATCTTACAATATTATTAAACTTACGGTCGATCCTACTCTCTTCATAATATTGATAATCCAAACGAAGTTTCCATTGGTCAAATAATTTTGTAGACTTTTCACTATACAATGAAACACCGGCATTAAACCATACATTTGGCCCGTAATACCATTCGGCATACTTCAATCCATTTCCACTTGGCTGAATTAAACGATCATATCTTGGAACATCCGTAGTTTGAGCAAATGAAAAATGCAGATCCATCTTAAATTGCTCAGAGATCTTCATTCCAAATTTCTGGATAACATTGATCTGACTATAGCCCGACGAAACTTGATCTCGATCATTTGGATTTGTAATCAAAGTATCCTTATTATTAATTCGATCCTGATAATATGGTCTTAAATAATCATCAGGGCCATTCACTCCCATCCTTAGATCTCCGAATTGAGAAAATGAGAAGGAGGTAAAAGAGCTGAATTTTTCTCCTCCCAATCCAAAATGCAAATGTCCATTGCCTTCTTTTGATGCACTTGCAAAACCTAAACTTGCCACACCACTCAATAATAATGTAGAATCACTAGAATAATCCAAACCAATCGTTCTAAAATCAATCACTCCACCCAATGCATCGCTTCCATAAATAATAGAACCCGGTCCAAATAATACCTCCGCACTTTCCATCGCCTTAGAATCAAATAAAATAATGTTTTGCAAATTTCCCGATCTGAAAATGGCATTATTGACCCGCATTCCATCATATACCAGTAAAATACTATTTGCTGCAAATCCTCTAAACATTGGGCTTCCGCCCCCTTGTTGACTTTTTTGCACAAATACCTGACCTGTATTTGCCAATAGATCAGCACTTGTTCCGGGTTGATACGACAAACCATCCCGATGAATTGAAGTGATCCTTAAAGGAAGTTCATCTACTTTTTCGTTCCAATCATTCGCTGATACAGTGAACTCTTTTAATGAAATCGTTTTCCGTTCTAATAGCACCTGATACTTGTTTTCGACAATAGTTGAATACGCTAATTTTAGGGTAAAAAATGAAGAGTGCTGAAAAGTGATGGAATCATTCGGATTGATCTTCTCTGTAAAATACACTTTCCCATTTGCATTTGAAATCGCCGTTTCATTGGCTGTGACCACAAAAACATCGCTAATGGCTTCATGATCGCTTATCGAAACAACCGAAATACTTTGAGAGAAAACGAATGGGGAAATTAAAAAGGAAAAAAAGAGAAGTAGTTTTGTCTTCATCGAATGCTTAATTTTGTTCGATCTTTATCAAGAATCATGCCTCTAATCAAGGGGGAATGGTATAATATTTACGCCTGTGAAATTACTATTTGCAAGTCAGAATCAGCATAAAATAAAAGAGGTCTCGGAAATTATTCCTGAACATTTTGAACTTCTTGGATTGAATGAATTGAACTTTAATGAAGAAATCCCTGAAACACAAGATTCGATAGAAGGAAATGCACTTCAAAAAGCCCGATTTATACATGATAAATTTAATCTTTCCTGTTTTGCGGATGATACCGGACTTTTTATTGAAGCTTTAAATGGGGAACCCGGAATCTACTCTGCGCGTTGGAGTAAATTAGATCCTAAATTTCCTAATAATATCGAGAAGGCCTTAGTTAAATTAAAAGGCAAAGAAAACCGAAAAGCTTATTTTAAAACGGTAATCGCTTTTATTAATGATAAAGAGGAGGAATTATTTGAAGGAATAATCCACGGAAGAATAATTGAATCTGAAAAAGGTAAAGATGGATTTGGGTATGATCCTATTTTTATTCCCGAAGGTTATGTCCAAACCTTTTCTGAAATGCCAAAGGAAGAAAAAAACAGAATCAGCCATAGGGCCCTTGCAATGGCAAAATTTATTAAGTATTTAAAAGAGAAGTATTAGAGATTTAATAGGTTATCTGATTTAGTATTTTTAACCACTAAGTTCTCAAAGTAGGCCCAAAGCACACTAAATTGGTTTGATAAATTTTGATTTATTCTTCGTGCCCCTTGAGCCTACTCAGTGCCTTTGTGGTTAAAAAGAAAGTGAAAATTATCCGTCAATTAATACCTTAATTAAAGAGAGACACTAAGGATACAGAAGGTATTTAGCTCTTATTATTTTAAAAGCATTTAGATCATCCTGATAAGAAGCTCTATACTCCTCAATGCTTTTTCCTTGCTTTAGTGCTTGATGAAGCTGATCAGACCCGCTTAACTTTTGAAAATGATCGAGGTTTTTAAAAAATTTATCCTCTCCTAAAGATTGATACATCTGCCACACGTAATCCCAATGAATGGAGGCCTGGGCGATGATCTCTTCTTCGCCTAAATAACTAAGATCAATTCCTTTACATAATTGATTTTGAAACTTAGGGTATTCACTTACTCCCGGAATTGAGACTGGCGTAAATTCATAAGTTCCTATAGGGGAATTTGGATATCCCATTACTTGAAAAGGTTTATCCGTACCTCTTCCAATACTTACATTTGCCCCTTCAAAATAGCATAATGAAGGATAAAGTAAAATGCTTTTCATATTTGGCAAATTAGGAGAAGGAGCGATGGGCAGGGAATAAATACTATCATGAGTATAATTGCCTATTTCAACAACGGATAGATCTAATCCTTCGCTTTGATTTATCCACTTTTCTCCTTTAACCATCAGGGCGTATTCGCCAATGGTCATTCCATAAACTACCGGAACTTGATGAACGCCAATAAAAGAAGTATAATCAGGATCAAGCACAGGTCCATCAACATAAAAACTATTGGGATTAGGCCGATCCAACACCATAAATGCAATGTTATTTTCAGCACATGCTTCCATGGCATAACTAAGGGTGCTGATAAAAGTATAAAAGCGAATTCCAACATCCTGAACATCAAAGATCAAAATATCAATTCCTTCTAGTACCTTCTTCGTCGGTTTCTTACTTTCTTTATATAAAGAGATTAAGGGAATTCCGGTCTTAGAATCGACTTCATCATTAATTTTCGCTCCATCTGCCTGATCACCCCGAAAACCATGTTCCGGACCAAATATTTTCACAATATTAATCTCGTTCTTCAATAAAAAATCGACGAGATGTTCTTTTCCTACCAAGGCGCTATGATTTGTAATAAGTGCTACTTTTTTCCCTTTTAATTGATTTAAATACAATTCGGACCTTTCTGCAGCAGGGCTGATCTGTTGAGAATGCGATACCGTACATGAACCTAATAAAAAGAGAAGTAGAAAAACAGAAATGGGATGTTTGATGAACTCATTCATAAAAATTACCTTAGCGTCGATTATGCGAATGTACCAATTACAAATGTATTGAATACTCCTTTTTTTATTGCCCGTCGATTAGCTTTTAAATCGGATTCAAAAAAAAGCTTTGCAAGGCCAATCATTCGATTTGCAGTTTTAAGCATGGCTTTG
This sequence comes from Flavobacteriales bacterium, assembly GCA_024641785.1. Classification (GTDB taxonomy): domain Bacteria; phylum Bacteroidota; class Bacteroidia; order Flavobacteriales_D; family JAHECK01; genus JAHECK01. The sequence continues at coordinate 4,027 of JAHECK010000117.1, forward strand.
GGTATGGCCGTAATGATCATTTCTATTGCTATCGTTACTGGTTTTCAAAAAGAGATCCGCGAAAAAGTAGTTGGATTCGGCTCTCACATTACAATAAGTTCATTGAATTCAAACCGTTCGATGGAATCTTCCAGACTTTCTAGGTTTCAGAAATTTTACCCCAATATTGATACAGTTCAAGGAATAAGACACATTCAGGTATTTGCAACAAAACCGGCAATCATTGAGACCGATCTGGATGTTCAGGGAGTTGTTGTAAAGGGTATTGGAAGCGATTTCGACTGGGATTTTTTCGGTGATAAAATTATCGCAGGAGAAAAATTAGATCTAAATGGTGATAAAGCAAAACAAGAACTTATTATAAGCCAAACGATTGCAAATCGCTTAAACATTGCTATTAGTGATAAGGTAAATCTGTATTACCCTGATCCGAAAAAAGGACTGAGCTCCAGAGTTTACAGTGTGGTTGGGATCTATCATACGGGATTATCCGACTTCGATAAAGAATGGATCCTCACAGACATAAGACAATTACAACAAATAAATCACTGGGGGATTCGTGGAAACCTTGCCATTTCTGATTCTTGTTATATGGGATTGGTAGGATTAAAAGCTCAGGCCTATGGTGGTGAAGGGGCGTTTGAATATGTATGGAGCGATAGCACTCGATCCGGTTCCGGACCTCATTATTTCGAGATCAAATCAGATACAACGATCAGTGTGATCATTTCTGATATTAGCAAAACATTTCCAGATACTTTAAGCTATCACTTTATTCCGATGGCAAATAGATTTGAATCTTATTGTGCTTCAAATTTAAATATTCATTATAGTGAATCAGGAAATACAGATGAATATTATGTTGGGGGCTTCGAAATCATCCTCGATAATTACGACCAATTATTGCGAATGGATGACCTTATTTATGATAACCTTGATTTCGGATTAACGACACAAACCATCACCGATCAGGTTCCGGAAATCTTTAACTGGTTAAATATGCTCGATGCGAATGTGTTTATTATTATTGGTTTAATGATTCTTGTTTCGGTTATCAATATTTCGTCTGCTCTACTTATCTTAATATTGGAAAGAACAAATACCATCGGTTTATTAAAAGCGATGGGAAGCACTTCATGGAGCATCAGAGAGATCTTTATCTATCAGGCCGCTTATATTATTATTAAAGGACTTTTCTGGGGTAACCTATTTGGTATATTTCTTATTTATTTTCAGAAATACACCCACTTTTTTAAACTCGAACAAGAAAACTATTTTTTAAGTTTTGTTCCTATAAATATTCAAGTTAGTCACATACTTCTGCTTAATGGAGGAGTATTAATGATCAGTTTAATATTAATGTTATTACCCTCTTATTATATTTCAAAAATACGTCCGGTAAAGGCTATCCGTTTTAATTGATTTGGGTACTTTTGCGGCAAATATTCCAATACCATGCATTATTCTCAAAATATCTTAGATACCGTTGGTAACACTCCATTGGTAAAATTGAATTCGATAACAAAAGACATCGATGCGTTGATCCTTGCAAAAGTGGAGACCACCAATCCTGGAAATTCCGTAAAAGATAGGATGGCGATCCAAATGATCGACGATGCAGAAGCAGAAGGAAAATTAAAACCCGGCGGAACGATCATCGAATGTACTTCAGGAAATACAGGAATGGGTCTGGCATTGGTGGCCGTAGTTCGAGGTTATAAATGCATTTTTACGGTTGCAGATAAGCAATCCAAAGAAAAAATTGATATTCTTCGAGCGATGGGCTCTGAAGTAATTGTATGTCCGACCAATGTAGCTTCGGATGATCCTAGATCCTACTATTCAGTTGCAGCAAGAATGCATAAAGAAACTCCAAATTCAATTTTTGTAAATCAATATGACAATCTTTCGAACCGAAAAGCACATTATTTGAGCACAGGGCCGGAAATTTGGGAACAGACAGAAGGGAAGATTACTCATTTTGTGGTCGGAGTAGGAACAGGTGGTACCATTTCAGGTGTAGGAAAATATTTAAAAGAAAAGAATCCAAATATTAAAGTAATTGGAATTGACACCTATGGTTCGGTATTTAAAAAATATCATGAAACAGGTGTTTTTGATGAAAATGAAGTATATCCTTACATTACAGAAGGAATAGGCGAAGATATTTTACCAAAAAATGTAGATTTTTCTGTCATCGATCATTTCGAGAAAGTAACCGATAAAGAAGGTGCTCTAATGACCCGACGATTAGCGCGGGAAGAAGGAATTTTTGTTGGGAATTCAGCTGGATCTGCGGTAGCAGGCATCATGCAAATGGCTGATACATTCAAAAAAGAAGATGTGGTTGTGGTTTTATTCCATGATCATGGATCAAGGTATGTAGGAAAGATCTTTAATGATGACTGGATGCGTGAACGGGGCTTTATCAAAATGCCACAGAAAGCGATCGATCTTATTCAAGCGCATAAAGATCTGAAATTGATCACCGCTACTTCCGGTGAACTTTTAGGAAATGTGATAGCGAGAATGAGAGAGTTTAATATTTCACAAATACCTGTAGTAAGAGATGGGAAATTTGTGGGTTCATTGAATGACACTGATCTTTTTCAGAAATTAATAGAGAATCCACAGCTTAAATTATCTTCAGTAGAAGAAGTAATGGGAGCTCCTTTTGAAATTGTTGAGGCAAATGAGAAATTAGAAAAAGTATCGAAATTGTTTTCTAAAAACACACATGCGGTTCTTGTTCGCATCGACGAAGGAAAATACCATATCATTACTAAACACGATTTAATCGATGCCTTTGGATAGTACTGCATCCATCAAAGATATGATGGGTAGAAGTCTAACATTAAATGGTCCTCCTAATAGGATCATATGCCTCGTTCCTTCCCTTAGTGAACTTCTCTACAGCCTAAAGCTAAAAGAAAAAGTTGTTGGGATAAGTAAGTTTTGCATTCATCCTGAAGAATGGCATAAAGAAAAAGTAAAAGTTGGCGGAACGAAAAAAGTCAATTTTAAAATCATCAAACAGCTTCAACCAGATCTCATTATTGCAAATAAAGAGGAGAATAATGAGGAAGATATTAAACTTCTGTCGCAGAATTATCCGGTTTGGGTAAGTGATATAAACTCTTTCGATGATGCACTTCATGCGATAGAATGGATTGGGGAGATCACTGACTCTGAAAAAGAAGCCCAAAAATTGATCTTTTTTATTCATAAATCATGGAGTTATCTTTCTCCATTTGATCTTCGAAAACGAAGCTGTGTTTACCTTATCTGGAATGATCCAATAATGCTAGCAGGAAAAAAGACCTACATCAATGACATTCTTTCTAGAATCAATTTTGAAAATCTGGAGGAAAAAACTCGTTATCCGATTCGCAGCATAGAGGACTTAATAAAACTAAAGCCCGAATATCTTTTTCTTTCATCAGAGCCTTTCCCTTTTACTGAAAAACATCGATTATACTTTTCAAAAATACTTCCGGAAACTAAGGTCGTATTGGTGGATGGCGAAATGTTTTCGTGGTATGGACCACGAATGCGAGCTGCCGCTGATTATTTTGGGGATTTTTTAAATGGTTTAGACAATAAATGATCTCCAGAGTTATTTATCTTTGAATACAATCATATTTTATTGCAATACATATATTAGCAAAAAAAAAGTGCTTTTGAGAAAACTAAACCTAATTGCTATTCTCATATTAACTTTATTTAGTCCACTATTTTTAAGTGGGCAAAAAGTGGGTGTAGTACTTTCTGGTGGAGGAGGTTCTGCAATGGCTCATATTGGGGTTTTAAAAGCTCTGGAAGAAAACAACATTCCCATCGATTATATTACCGGATCCTCAATGGGCGCCTTAATAGGAGCGCTTTATGCCTCAGGATATTCCCCACTCGAAATTGAAGCAATGGTACTTAGTGATAAGTTCACAGAGTTAACTGAAGGTGATTTAGATGATCAATTTTCATATTATGAAAGGCAGCAAAAATATGATCCATCCTACATTCGTTTTAGAATAAAGCCGGATAAGCCACTTGTAAATTCTATTCCGACACATCTCTACAATTCTCAGCAATTAGATTTTTACTTAATGACATTATTTGCCGGCGCTGAAGCAGCTTCAAATTATAATTTCGATAGTTTAATGATCCCTTTTCGTTGTGTTGCTTCTGATATTTATAAAAAAGAAAGTGTGGTATTTAAAAATGGGAATATTAGCGAATCAGTCAGAGCATCAATGACATATCCCTTTTATCTTCAGGCAATTGAGATAGATAGCACACTTTTATTTGACGGAGGCTTGTATAATAATTTTCCTAAAAAATTAATGAAAGATACGTTTAAACCCGACTTTATTATAGGATCTAATGTTTCGAGTAATGCTCAAAAACCTGAAGAAGATAATTTATTCAGTCAATTGGAAAATATGCTATCCGAACCTACAGATTATACGATTGAAGATGAGGAAGGGATCTTGATCAATATAAAACTTGACATAGGAACATTAGATTTAAGCCGGATTAAAGAATCTATTGATAAAGGATACGAGGAGACTTCACTATTTATGGATAGTCTCAAAACGCGTTTGAATTCAAGAATGAGTGAACTTGAAGTTGATAAACGCCGCTTAAAATTTAAAAAGGAAAAAGTTGCTCTTCATTTTGAATCAATTACAATAAGTGGTCTTGATAAAACGCAAAGCAATTTTATCAAAGCATCTTTTGGTCAGGTAAAAGACTTTAATGAACTAGAAAATGTACAACGATTATATTATAAGCTTTATGCAGATGATAAAATAAAATTCATATTTCCAAAAGCAAAATATAACCGCTTAACTGGTAAATACAATTTAAACTTAGAAATATTAAAGGAAAAAAATCTGGAAATTCAGATCGGAGGAGTCCTTTCAACTTCTCCTATAAATACAGGATATGCTTCATTTAAATATAATATTTTTAATAAAACATCATTATCAATTGGGCTCAATGGTTATTTTGGAAATGTGTATCAATCGGCAAAATTAAATATGGTTTTAGAAGTACCGGCAAAAATTCCATTTTATTGGGAACCCTATTTCTGTATAAATGATTATGATTACTTTAAAAATAATGTTAGTGTGTTTGATGAAGTTCAGCCTCCTTACATGGTAACAAATGAAATTTATATTGGGAACAGCATCGGATTTCCATTTATTTTGAATAGTAACTTTTCATTGGACTATAAGTATTTTGAACAGGGTTATTCCTATTATATTAATCCCGATTTCAGTTTAAAGGATGATGCCGACAATACTCAGTTTAATGCTAATACTATTGGAATTACGATTGATAAATTCAATTATAATTTTCGCCAATATGCTTTTTCAGGAACTAAATTTTATTTTAATACACGACTT
>JAHECK010000018.1 GCA_024641785.1 Flavobacteriales bacterium
CATTGGGTTCGAGGTTAAACACTTCGGTAGTATTAGCGGAAGCACTGTAAACTATATAATTCCCATTTCCAATTTCATAAATTCCATAATTTAAATTCCAGTTGTAATTCACTAAATCTTCAGGTTCAATATTCACCGCACTATCTGCCCGGGCGATAAGGATTCTACCCGCCCCGTTTCCGTTTGTCCATGAGAGGTTAATGGAAGTAGATGTTTTGCTATTAACATAGGCATTGCTTGACTGCACCGTTGGAGCCGATAAGGTGCTTTGACTTCCTTGTAAATTCGGATTGATCAAATAATAAGTGTTGGCTCCGGTCCCATTATATTCAAATACTTTTAAAAAATAAGTTGTAAAAGGGTTTAAGCCGGTTAATGTTAAATTGATATTAGTTCCACTGCCATCATATATCAAATAATTTCCATCACCCAAGGTATCTCCTTGTCCGAATGAATTATTGTAATTGTAATCCTGCCCATCAATTGGCTCTGCATCTACCGGGCTACCTTCTTTTGCAACAACGATTCTTCGCGCGCCATTTCCTTTTGTAAAGACATAATTAAATCGATTTCCATCAATTGAATTGAAATTCAAATTAGTCCCAGCCAGCGTTGGATGTGTTGTGGTTGTTTGGCTGGCAGTTGTTCCAGGAGTAGAAACAGGTGAGTTAGAACTTAAGAATACTTTTCCATTTGATCCATTGTATTCGAAAAGTGCAAAATAATAAGTTGTATTTGTACTAAGATTTGAAATATCAAGATTTGTTGGACCATTAGCTGGACCGCTGTTTTGATAAAGGATATAATTGCCATTTCCTATTTCGAATGAAGGATTTCCAAATCCTGAACCATTTGCTATATAGCTCTCCAGATCAACAGGCTCCACATCGACCGGACTACCTTCCCGGGCAATTAAAATACGACCATCACCATCTCCCTTTGTCCAGTGAATTCGTAAACTTTCACCTAATACATTGCTAAAAGAAATGTTGCTGGGTTGAATGCTTGGATAGCTTAAAGTTGACTGACTTGCTTCCGCGACAGGATCATTATTGATATCGGAAACGCTTAGGTAGAAAGTTTCCGTTCCAAAGCCGTTGTACTCAAATATTTTAATATAATATAAGCTTGAATGCTCTAAACCTTCCAAAAAACTTCCTGGTCCCCCTGTTCCATCATAGACAACAAAATTTCCATCTCCAAGATCCTGCCCTAATCCAAATTGAGTATCAAAGTCATAATCGATACCATCATTTGGATTTACATTTACCGGATTATCTTTTCGGGCAATTACAATCCTTCTTGCTCCATTTCCCTCATTAAAGTAGTATCTAAATCGATTCCCATCGAGCGAAGAAAAGGAGATATTTGAGGCATTTATGGTAGGTGGTGAACCGGTATATTTACTTCCGGTAGCCCCGGGTGTTGGAATATTCGAGGCGGTCGTTAAAAATAGTTTTGTTGAGCTTCCATTATATTCGAATAGCGCAAAATGATAGGTAACATTCGGCGAGAGATTAAAAAGGTTTACCTGTGATGCACTTCCCTGGTATAAGACATAATTTCCACCTCCAATTTCATAAGAAGCATTTCCATAGCCTCCTCCGTTAGCATTATAATTAGCCAAATTCAATGGTTCAACATTTACCGCACTATCCGCGCGTGCAATTAAAATACGACCATCCCCATCCCCATTGGTCCAGTTAACCGTCATAGTAGTAGGATTGACATTTGTGAAGCTGATATTACTTGCCTGTATAAAAGGATAGAGTTGTGTAGATTCACTGGCATTAGCTACTGGATTGCTATTTGAATCAGCGCTTTTTAGATAAAATGTTTCCGTAAGGCTTCCGTTATATTCAAATACTTTGATGTAGTATGTAGTGGAAATGGCCAGCCCATTCATAAAGGAATTTGAACCATAAATTCCGTCATAAACAACAAAATTACCTCCACCTAAGTCATCTCCTAAACCGAAAGTCGCATGGTAGTCATAATCTTGTCCATCTACCGGCAGGGCATCTACCGGACTGCCTTCCTTCGCTACGACAATTCGTCTGGCACCATTTCCGTAACTGAAAGTATAACGCAAGCGATTTACATCAATGTAGTTAAAGCTTGCATTAGTAGCGTTTAATGTTGGATAGGCCGGAGTTAATTGATTCGCGGTCGCTCCCGGTGTAGGAATGCTGGATTCTGTTGTAAGAAATACTTTTCCGGTATTTCCATTAAATTCAAATAAAGCAAAATAGTAGGTTGTATTTGGGTCGAGATTAGAAATATTAACACTTGAACCACTCGAATTGTAGAGCACATAATTTCCCGTACCAATTTCATAGGATGCATTTCCGATGGATCCTGGGTTAGCATTATAATTTACTAAACTTGAAGGTTCAATATCTACAGGACTATCCTCACGAATGATTAAAATACGTCCGTCCCCATCTCCATTCGTCCAGCTGGCCGTCATTGTCTCTCCCAAAATATTTGAAAAAGTGATATTACTTGCCTGAACGCTTGGATAACTTACAGTGCTACCACTTGCCGAGAGAATCGGGTTTCCTATCCCATCATCAGTGATCAAATAAGAAGTTTCACTATCAGTACCATTATATTCAAATACTTTCACATAATAACTTGTGGAATGATCCAGGCCATTAACAAAGTTATTTGGGCCATAGGCTCCATCGTAGACAACAAAATTCCCATCGCCCAAGTCAGTGCCCAAACCAAAGGTAGTATTGTAGTTATAGTCGATGCCATCTAAAGGCAAAGCATCTACCGGACTGCCTTCTTTAACAACTACAATTCTGCGTGCTCCATTACCAGCACTAAAAGTATAGCGAAGTCGGTTTCCATCAAAATAGTTAAAGCTAAGGTTAGTTGCATTAAGCGTAGGAAAGGTGGGTGTGATCTGATTGGCAGTGGCAGCAGGAGCGGGAATGGTAGAAGTGGATGTTAGGAATACTTTTCCATTACTCCCATTGTATTCAAAAAGTGCAAAATGATAGTTAATATTTGGATCTAAATTCGTCAAATTCACACCGGATCCACTGCTATTATAAAGTACGTAATTCCCTGATCCAATTTGATAGGAAGCATTTCCAATAGCACCTGGGTTGGATGGATAATTCACTAAATTTATAGGCTCTGTATCTACGGGACTTCCGGCTCGTGCGATCAAAATCCGACCTTCTCCATTCCCTGCTGTCCAATTAAGACTCATTGAAGTGCCGGTAATATTTGAAAATACGATAGTGCTAGCTTGAATAGTTGGAGAGTCCATAGTGTTTCCTGAGGCTGAAGGAATTGGATTTCCAATGCCATCATCCCCGGTTAAATAATAGGTGTTTGTTCCCGTTCCATTATATTCAAAAACTTTAAAATAATAAGTGGAATTGAAATTAAGTCCATTTACAAAGTTATTTGGGCCATAGGCTCCATCGTAGACAACAAAATTCCCTCCTCCTATGTCATCACCTAATCCAAAAGTAGCATGATGAAAATAATCTACCCCATTAAGGGGCACTGCATCTACCGCACTCCCTTGCTTGGCAACAACAATTCTTCTTGCTCCATTCCCAGTGCTAAAAGTATAACGAAGTCGATTTCCATCAAAATAATTAAAACTAGCATTGCTTGCATTTAAAGAGGGAGTGGAGGCTGTACTTTGACTCTCACTGCTAGCGGGGGTAGAGCCTGGAAAGGCCGTCGTTAAAAATACTTTTCCACTACTTCCATTATATTCAAATAGGGCAAAGTAATAAGTAACATTAGGATCTAAATTCGTCAGGTTCGCACTTGAACCTGAACTGTTATAAAGGGCATAATTTCCTGAGCCAATTTCATAACTTGCATTTCCCATCGCGCCGGGATTTGATGGGTAATTTACTAGATTAACAGGCTCTACATCTACGGGGCTACCGGCCTTTGCTAGAAGTATCCTCCCATCCCCATCCCCGTTGGTCCAACTAATGGTCATCGACTCACCTAAGATATTACTGAAAGTTATGTTACTTGGCTGAGTTGTCGGCGGACTTAAAGTTGTTTCGTTTCCTTCTAGAAAGGTAGATGTTAAGTACTCCGTAGTTGAATTCCCTCCATTAAACTCATAAATTTTGATATAATACGTTGTATAGGGGGCCAGGCCATTGATAAAGATATTGCTGTTTCCAAGTCCTTCATACACAACAAACTCACCGGGTTCAATTTCATTTCCCAGACCAAAATTTCCGGCTATATAATCTACGCCATCAACAGGTTCGGCTGTAACAGCGCTTCCGGCTCTGGCAATGATCAACCTTTTTTCACCATCTCCTTTCACAAAGGACATTCGGAGACGATTACCATCCAATAAATTAAAATTTAAATTACTTGAAGGAATAGTAGGTGCTTGTCCGTTTACAGTTGATATAACAAGAAAAAGACTGAGAAAGAGTAGAATTCTTTTCACGATTAAAGTGGTTTAAGTTTAGCTTAATGCGCTGATTATAACGACTAAAAATAATGAACTTTAAACTGGAAAATGAGCTAATTTTATTAATACGAGGTGATTATGTATGGATTGTATGATGTATTGTATGTTTGAATGAGTCAATGGCTTTTATTCAAAAGCAAAGCTTTTCGTTTTTTTATTCAACTTTGCAATAGCATCTAAAAACTAACTTTTAATATGTATTTAATTTAACGATACAAGTATTAAAATGATCAGAACTATCATTATTGATCGGGAATGATGAAAAAGAAGCGATTGGAGGCTATATCGTGATAAAAATACCTGTTATATAATCGAGCTGCTAATTAAAGATCCTTTTAAAAAGCGATTTCTTTTTTTTCTTTTTCTTCTTCTTTTGTGTAGACTTGGTCTTTTCTTTTTCTATTTTTTGCTCATCTATTTTATTTTGAAATCGGAAACTTTCAAATAGACTTTCAAATAGACCATCTTCTTTAAAATCAGGACAATCTAATTCTTCAGCCCAATAATAGGGTAGAGGATCAAATGCTTTATTTATCTTTTTCCGCAATTTTTTATCTTTCTGTGCCTCCACTAAAGTAAGGGCTACAAGAGGTAATGCTAGTTTGCTTCCTGAACCATAGCTTCCATTATTAAAGTGAATACTAGGAGAAGAAGCACCTACTCTTGTAGCGATAACGATCGATGGATTATAAGCGACAAACCAAGCATCTGAATAATTTTGAGAAGTACCCGTTTTTCCAGCTAATGGAAGCGTGATTCCATATCGCGATCGAATAGATACACCGGTTCCTTCATCAATAGCTTTTTGCAAGATCTCATTTATAATGCCGGCGGTCCGATCTTCAATAATATTTATTTTTTTTGTTGGTTTGGCACTATAGATCTCCTCACCATTTGCTTGTTCTATGGAAAGGATGATCTGTGGAATGACCCTTTCACCACCATTAGCAAATGCACTATAAGCAATTGCCATTTCATACAAGCTTCCTTCCCCTGTCCCAAGGGCAGTAGAAGGAGAATCATGTAATTCCGTTTCAAAGCCCATTTTTCCCCACAGATAATCAACCGCTTCATAACCAGTTTTAAGGTAAAGATTTACGGTAGGTACATTTAATGATCTGCTTAAGGCACCGGCCATCGAATAATTTCCCCCATAAGTATGATCATAATTTTCAGGACTCCAGTCATCATATCCTTCTATTACAATACTGTCGTTATCGAGGTAGTCACATGGGCTTATTCCTTCTTCCAGCGCTGCTGCATAAAGGAAGGGTTTAAAGGAAGATGCTAATTGTCTTTTTGCAAGTATTTGATCATAAGGCTGGGTCCGAAAATCAATTCCACCTATCCAGGCAAGAATATTTCCGTCTCCTGGATTAATTGCGATCAATCCGGCTTGTAATGATCTTAAGGAATGTTCAATACTATCTAGGGCAGTGATCGAATCGGTATAAAAGCCATCCCATGAAAATAATTCTCTTTTTTCAGCATCATTATTAAGGTGATTATCTTTTAACAGTTTTTCGGCCATTTTATGGATCTGCTTTTTACTTTCACCTCTTTGGTATTGTTTGTCGATCTGTTTTTGCATAAGCGATAAGTGCTTATTAAAAGCATTCAAAGCATCATTCTGCAATTGCGCATTAATGGTGGTCTTAATGATCAGGCCATCCCTTTCGAGCTGAAGATCCGTTCCGTTTTTCTTATTGTATTCTTCAATGATCTCATTAGCTCTTCTTTTAACGAGAACTAAAAAATAATTAGCGGGTCCTTCCGATTCTAAATTTGCATAATCGAGTTTTAAAGCAAGAAGTTGCAGTGAATCTTTTATCGCAGTGTTTATATAATCATATTTTTCCATTTGATCGAGCACTATATTTCGTCTTGCTAATGCATGTTCCGGGTATAATCGGGGATTATAAAAGGTATTAGCTTTTAATATTCCGACAAGAATTGCGGCTTCTTCAATCTTTAAATCCTCAACACTTTTATTAAAGAAGCGACCGGAAGCCGCTTCAATACCATATACATTTTCTCCGAAGGGAACAGTATTTAAATAGAGTCGAAGGATTTCTTCTTTATTAAAAATATTCTCAATTCGATAGGCAAGTATGGCTTCTTTCGTCTTATTTATTGGAATAGAAAGAAAGCCATAGCTTTTTCTGCCGTACATGTTTTTGGCGAGTTGCTGTGTGATAGTGCTTCCTCCACCCGAACTTTTATTGTTGAGTAAAATACTTTTGAGCAAAACCCGAAACAAACTTCTGGAATCGATTCCTTCATGTTCGAAATAGCGGGCATCTTCGGTAGCGACTAAAGCATCGATAAGATATGATGGAATTTGCTCAAAATCGATATTTGTTCTGTCTTCTGTAAAAAATTTGCCTAAGAGTTGTTCGTCACTTGAAAAAACGAGCGATGCCGTTTCGTTTTCGAAAGCTTTGATTTCTTCTTTAGTGTATAAATGGCCAAAAATGCCAAAATTAACAGCAACGATAAATAAGCTTATGCTGATGGCAAGGAAAAGTAAAATAAGTACAAGGAATTTTAAAAGCCTTTTAAGCATTAATGGAAATTATTCAGCAATGTAACGAAATCCATTTGCGTCTAGTATTTTGTTTCCTTTTTTAATAGTCTTATTTAATGATTGATGGCCCGGAAGCTGAGGCTTTGCCAAATACATAGTTCAATCCTACTGAAAACCCTGCAAGGGCATTATTTGAACTAGTCCTTCCATTATTTTGGTAATCGAATAGCATTTCTTTGCCTTCTGCTGTTTCTATTTCAGTAAGCCCATAATCAAGCTTTACTAAAAGGTCTAAATAAAGATTTTGAGTAAGTAAAATACTGGTTCCAAATCCAATTGCGATAGAAAAATCAAAATTTTCATAATAATTTTCACTATCTATTTCTAGGCCTGAAGTTTCATCCTTGATGGTTGAATTCATAAGAAATCCAAATTCCGGTCCAACATTAAATAAGAAAGAAGCTTTTTCACCTTCTGTTCTTAATCTGAATAATAATGGAATTTTTAAGTAATTGTTTTTAATGTTTACTTCATCATTGTTATCGAAAAAATATTTTTGACCTTGTGGTGAATAGAGAATTCCGGTTTCAATTCCGAGCAGATCAGTAAACATATATCCTCCTGCAACAGAAAATGCTACACTAAAAGGAATACCAAAATCAAATTCACCCGAATCAAAATCATCGTTATTAAGGATCCAAGCACTTTGAGGGATAATTCGAATACCAACAAAAGCTCCTTCTTGCGCTATGGAAGGGAAACTAAGGAAACCAACAAATAGAATAAGGATAATTTTTTTCATGATGTTTAGTATTTAATTTATACGAGATTTTATAATAGTTTAACCCTAAGGTCACGATCTACTAAGGCATCTTTCATTGGTCTTAGTTTTTTTTCAGGTCCTACTTTTACGCTACATTTTCCATTAAAATGAACAAGATAGGCAGATTGTTCTGCTTGTTCTGAGGAATGTTTACATACATTCATAAGTGCTTCAATCACATAGTCGAAAGTATGTACATCATCATTATATAAGACGAGTTCTTTATTTAGCTTTTTGATAACTGAAGTTTTCTCTTTGAATTCGAGTTCAGTCTCATTAGTTACTTTCATTACATTTAGATTAATAACACTAAAGTTATAATTGCCTTATTAATAATCAAATTTAATATTAATAATAGATATGATCAGAAATTTTTTATTTCATTATTTCTCTTGAAATATAACGAATCATTTTTCTGACAAATCATTCTGTAAGAAGTGATATAAATCATAATTTAAATCGGATAATATGGTGTAATTTACAGGATATAATAAACAACTTATTAATTGAATAATAGAATAGTATAGTCATGAAAAAATCTTTGTTAGCAATCTTTATTTTAAGTATTGGTTTAGTTGCATGTGGTGGGGGAGATAGTTCTTCAACTACCGACCCGGCCACATCGACTGAAAAACCACAATCAATGATCAAAAAGGCGGTAGATCCAATGTTAGATAAAGGAGTTGGGCCTATTACCTCTCTTACTTTAGATCCCGTAATAAACCAAGAAATGGCGGCTAGAGGAGCAGAAATCTATCAAAAAATGTGTACTGCTTGTCATAAGCCTACCGAAAGATTTATTGGACCTGCACCAAAAGGGGTATTAACAAGAAGAAGTCCTGAATGGGTAATGAATATGATTCTTAATCCTGATGGAATGGTTAAAGAAAACGATCAGGCTAAAAAACTTTTAATGGAATTTAATGGTTCACCGATGGCGAATCAAAACTTAACTGAAACAGAAGCGCGCGATGTGCTTGAATATTTCAGAACGCTATAACTTAATATCAAAAACCAATACAATGAAAAAACTCAATTTAATTCTTTTGTTTGCCCTTGGAGTTATTCTAATGGTAAGTTGCAGTGACCCAAAAGGGGGTGCTGATAGTTTTAAGAAGCCTGGTGGTGCTTTAAGTTCAAATGCCGCTGAGCGTGTGTATGTTGCTCCAGGAGAGCATGATGAATTCTACTGTTTTATGTCAGGTGGATTCAGTGGTCAACTTTCTGTTTATGGATTGCCTTCCGGTCGATTATTAAAAGTAATTCCTGTTTTTTCTGTAGATGCAGAGAAAGCTTATGGATTTAATGAAGAAACCAAGCCAATGTTAGAAACTTCTTTTGGTTTTGTTCCATGGGATGATTCACATCATCCTGAATTATCACAAACTGATGGTACAACAGATGGGCGTTGGGTATTTATTAATGGAAATAATACCCCTCGTATTGCACGTATCAATCTTAATACCTTCGAAACAGGTGAGATCATTGAGATCCCTAATTCAGGTGGAAATCACTCTTCTCCATTTACTACTGAGAATACTGAGTATGTTGTTGCGGGAACTCGATTTGCGGTTCCATATCCACAAAAAGATATGGCAATTAATGAATATGAAGGAAACTTTAAAGGAGCGCTTACTTATGTTAGTGTAAATCCTGAAGATGGAGATATGGAAATTGCATTCCAGATTTTAATGCCCGGTTTCGATTATGATCTAGCCCATTCAGGAAAAGGAAAATCTCATGGTTGGACTTTCTTCACTACTTACAATACCGAAGAATCTCATTCTCTTTTAGAAATTGGAGCATCACAAAACGATAAAGATTTTATTGCTGCCGTGAATTGGAAAAAAGCTGAAGAATATATGGCTGCAGGAAAATTTAAAGAAATGCCGGCCAATTACGTGGACAATGAATATAGCGATGAAACCCATACTGCAACGACTAAGAGAAATAAAACGGTTAAAGTTTTAATTCCTGAAGAGTGCCCAGGTTTAGTCTATTTTATTCCAACACCTAAATCTCCTCATGGAGTAGATGTTGATCCAACAGGAGAGTACATTGTAGGTAATGGAAAATTATCGGCAGATATGTCTATTCATTCATTTACTAAAATGATGAATGCTATCGATAATAAATTATATGATGGAGATGCTTACGGTATTCCAATTTTAAAATACGACGAAGTTTTAGCCGGTATCGTAAAAGATCCTGGTTTAGGGCCACTCCATACCGAGTTTGATGCTTTTGGAAACGCCTATACTACCTTCTTTATCTCTTCTGAAGTAGTAAAATGGAAAGTAGGAACATGGGAAATCTTAGATCGCGTACCTACTTATTATTCAGTTGGACACCTCGTTATACCTGGTGGAGACTCTAAAAATCCTGATGGAAAATACTTAGTTGCAATGAATAAAATAACAAAAGACCGTTATTTACCTACAGGACCTGAAATGGTTCAAAGTGCACAGCTTTATGATATTTCCGGCGATAAGATGGAACTTTTGCTTGATTTCCCAACGATTGGTGAACCTCACTATGCACAGGCCATTCCTGCAAGCAGAGTAGTTTCTAATAGTGTTAAGTTCTTCAAGTTAGCGGATAATAATCATCCATATAAAGTAACGAATGAGAGTGAAACCCGAATGGAAAGAGAAGGAAATACAGTTCATATTTATATGACAACGATACGATCTCATTTTGCTCCTGATAATTTACAGGGAGTTAAAGTAGGCGACGTAGTTTATTTCCATATTACAAATCTTGAGCAAGATTGGGATGTACCTCATGGATTTGCAGTAATGGGTGCATTGAACTCTGAATTACTTATCATGCCTGGGCAAACCGAAACCTTAAGATGGGAACCAAAAACAGAAGGTGTTATCCCTATGTATTGTACTGATTTCTGTTCTGCCTTACACCAGGAAATGCAAGGTTATATACGCGTTTCAGCAAAGGGAAGTAATACAGAATTGAAATGGAGTTTGAATGAATAGTAGTAATAATTATAGTATATAGTTTTTGGGTTACTCTCAGAAATGAGAGTAACCCTATTTTTTTAAATAAAATCAGATCATGAGTTCTAAGTCAAGAATAACAATGATAGCCGGAGCAATTCTTCTTTTCGGTGTCTTTTTGTTTCCTATTTGGAGAATTACACTTTTTGCTCCTCAGTATCCTTCAGGACTGAGCATGGATATATGGGTAGATAAAATTACCGATGAAAACGCAATGAAGAATATTAATATTCTTAATCATTATGTTGGAATGAAAATGATCGAGCCAGACTCAATCCCTGAGCTCACATACTTTCCAATTGTGATCTATATATTAATTGGTTTAGGTCTTTTAGCGGCAGTAATAGATCGAAAAAAGATCTATTTAAGTTTTGTTGTTTTACTGATCCTTCTTGGAATAATGGGTGTATATGACTTCTACCTTTGGGAGTATGATTATGGCCACGATCTGTCTGAAATGGCTCCGATAAAAGTTCCGGGACAGGCCTATCAACCCCCTCTTCTTGGAGGTAAATGGCTATTGAATTTTTATGCTACTTCTTATCCTCATTGGGGGTCGCTTTTCTTTGTTTTACCTATGTTATTTGGATCTCTGGCTTTTTTCATGAAAAAGTCAGCTGCTAAAAAATAATTTAAGAACTTTGGCCGCTTTAAACAAAACGAGGAATGAAGAATAGTGTATTTGTATTTTTTGTTGGCATTTTTCTAAGTGCATGCTCTGTTGAACCACAAGAAATTCTATTTGGACAAGATGCTTGCGATTTTTGTAAAATGACCATTGTTGATAGTCAACATGCAACAGAATTGGTTAGCCCAAAAGGGAAAGCATACAAATTCGATGCGATCGAATGCATGATGAATTATCTAAATAGAAATGTAATTGAAAGTGAAAAAATGGCTTTTATTTTAGTCATGAATTATGATCAACCGGGTGAATTAATAGATGCAAAAGAGGCATTTTATATTTACTCTGAAAATATCGCTAGCCCGATGGGAGCTTTTTTAAGTGCAGTCGACAGTGAAAAAGTCGCTAATCAAATTGTTGAATTAAAAAGTGGAGAAGTTTTCGATTGGATGCTTTTAAAAGACCGTTATAAAGTAAAATAATTGATCATCCTCATTTGTTTTAATATTTGAGGATGTTTTTTGAAAATAGAAACAAGGAATTTGAACGAATAATGAAGGGAATATCTTTCTTTTCTGTACTCCTATTATTACTCCCTTTTCAGCTATTTGGAAAAGTGTTTAAAGTAACGAAACCTAGTGAACTTATCACTAATGCGATCGCCTTGGCATCTCCTCATGATACCATTATCGTTTCCGAAGGAATCTATAATCAGGGACCTATTATTATCGATAAACCGATCACAATGATAGGGGTAGATTACCCTGTTTTAGACGGTGAATTAAAAGGGGGAGTGTTGACAATAAAGGCAGATAGTGTTTGGTTTGAAGGATTTGTAATTAAAAATGTCTCAACAAGTTATATTGAAGACTTAGCCGGCATCCGAGTATCGAATTCTTCGGGTTTTACCATTATCAATAATAAATTGCACAATACTTTTTTTGGAGTTTTCCTGGAAGCATCTGACCATGGTTTAGTTGAGAATAATGAAGTTATCGGTGAAGCAGTAGATCAATATAATTCAGGAAACGGAATTCATCTCTGGCAATGTAATAACATTTCTATCATCAATAATCATGTGAGCAAACATAGAGATGGTATCTATTTTGAATTTGTAGATAATAGTCGGATCATAGGAAATAGAAGTGATCATAATCTTAGATACGGGCTGCATTTCATGTTTTCAAACCAGGATTTGTACGAGAAGAACATCTTTGAAAAGAATGGAGCTGGAGTAGCAGTGATGTTTTCGAAGTTCATCAATATGTATTATAATACTTTTAAAGATAATTGGGGACAATCATCCTACGGACTTTTACTTAAAGAGATTTATGATGGAGAATTGATAGGAAATACATTTGATCGAAATACCATCGGGATCAATGCAGAAGGTTCCAACAGGCTTATCATTACAAATAATACATTTATCCAGAATGGTTGGGCAGTTAAGATTTTAGGTGCTTGTTATAACAATACAATCTCAGAAAACAATTTCATGTATAATACTTTCGACGTCGCTTATTCCGGAGGACTAAATGAAAATATATTCGAAAAAAATTACTGGTCCGATTATACAGGATATGATCTGGACAGAGATGGGGTCGGAGACGTTCCCTATCGCCCGGTAAGATTATTTACTTATGTGGTAAACCAGGTTCCGGAATCCATCATATTAATTCGTAGTTTATTCGTCTATCTTATCGATTTTTCGGAAAAAGTTTCTCCCATCTTCACACCCGATAATTTAGTAGATGCTCAACCAAAAATGCTGCCTTATTAGATGATTAAAATAGAGAGATTAAATAAAAAATTCGGAAAGTTAGAAGTCTTGAAAGACCTTAGCTTAGAGATCCGTAAAGGCAGTATCAATGCGATATTGGGTCCTAACGGATCGGGTAAAACGACTTTAATAAAGTGCCTGCTTGGAATGGTTATTCCGGATAATGGGTCTATTAAAATAAATGATTTAGAAGTAAAAGATCAATGGAAATACCGCGATGAGATCGATTATATGCCTCAAATAGCAAATTTTCCTTCTAATCTTAAAGTGAAGGAGATCATTTCGATGTTGAAAGATATTCGAAACAGAGAAGCCAGAGATGCAGAATTGATCGAATATTTTGAACTGACTCCTTATTTGAATAAGCAACTGAGTTATTTGTCAGGGGGAACCAAACAAAAAGTAAATATCGTTTTAGCTTTTATGTTCGACAATCCATTATTGATACTGGATGAACCAACGAATGGACTTGATCCGGTAGCATTGATCAAATTAAAGGAATTGATCGCTAAGGAAATTAAACTTGGTAAAACCATTTTATTTACCACGCATATTATCCGTTTAGTAGAAGAATTAGCAGAAGATATCGTCTTTTTATTAGAAGGGAAGATCTACTATCAAGGACCGGTTAGCGGGTTAATTGATAAACATAAAGAACTTGACCTTGAGCATACTATCGCTACTATTTTTAGTAAACATGTAAAAGAAGAAGCATGATAAAAATACTTAAATACTCATTTTTTGATCTGATCCGAAGTCGCTGGAGTTTAATTTACTTTTCCTTCTACTTTTTACTCGCTTTTGTATTGCTTTTTCTAAATAATGATATTTCTAAAGCGATCATTACAATGATGAATGTGATCATTATTTTAGGTCCGCTGATCGGAATTGTTTTCGGAATAATGTATTATTATAATTCGTCAGAATTTACTGAATTGTTGCTGGCACAACCCATAAAAAGAAGGTCGATCTTTCTAGGTCAATTTTTAGGACTAGCATTTTCGCTTTCATTGAGTTTAGTCTTAGGTCTGGGAATACCATTTGTTTTTTATGGCTTATTCAGATCAGAAGAGATCTTAAATTTTGCAGCCTTATTATGGATCGGCTTTATACTCACATTTATTTTTTCCGGGATCGCATTTTACATTGCTTTGGCAAATCAGAACAGAATTAAAGGATTTGGGATGGCCATTCTTTTTTGGCTTTTCATGGCGGTTATATATGATGGGGTCTTTTTATTACTACTTGTTTGGTTCCGAGAATATCCCCTTGATAATTTCGCTTTGATCTCAAGTGTATTAAATCCTATCGATCTAAGCCGGATCATGATCCTTTTAAAACTAGATATTTCTTCTTTAATGGGATATACGGGCGCGGTATTTAAGAACTTTTTTGCAAGCGGAAGCGGATTACTTGCTTCGTATTTAATATTATTAGCCTGGGCCTTTGTTCCTATTTTAGCTATTGTTTTTAAGGCGAAAAGGAAGGATTTTTAAGTCGATTTCTTTTTCTTTAATGCAAAATGCGAGGTACTTCAATTTCTCGATGAAATAATTAATTTTGTTTTCTTAAAATTAGCTATAGATGTTCGAGAGTTTAACGGATAAGTTTGAAAAGGCCTTTAAGGTCTTAAAGGGTCAGGGTCAGATCACCGAAATTAATGTTGCCGAAACACTAAAGGAAGTTCGAAGAGCTTTACTTGATGCCGATGTTAATTTTAAAACGTCTAAGGATTTTGCGAATCGAATAAAGGAAAAAGCACTTGGACAAGGTGTTTTAACCGCTGTTTCTCCAGGGCAATTATTAGTAAAAATAGCCCACGACGAACTTGCTGAGTTAATGGGGGGTGGTAAAGTTGACATTGATTACGCCGGAAATCCCGGGATCATTTTAATGTCTGGTTTACAAGGATCCGGAAAAACGACTTTCTCAGGGAAGTTGGCGAATTACTTAAAAACGAAGAAAGGTAAAAAACCATTATTAGTTGCTTGTGACGTTTACCGTCCGGCAGCGATAAACCAATTAAAAGTTTTAGGAGAACAATTAGGAATAGAAGTATTTGCTGATGAAGAAAGCAAAAACCCGGTTTCAATTGCTGAAAATGCGATCAAACATGCAAGGTCGAATGGATTTAATGTAGTTATTATCGATACAGCGGGTCGTTTAGCGGTAGATACGCAAATGATGGATGAAATAGCAGCCATCAAAAAAGCGGTTAAACCTAGCGAGACCTTATTTGTAGTTGATTCGATGACGGGACAGGATGCGGTTAATACCGCGAAAACTTTCGATGAACGAATTGATTTTGATGGAGTTGTTTTAACCAAATTAGATGGAGACACTAAAGGTGGAGCAGCCTTATCGATCAAATCGGTGGTTAATAAACCGATCAAGTTTATTGGAACAGGAGAAAAGATGGAAGCCCTTGATGTCTTTTATCCTGAAAGGATGGCAGACCGAATTCTAGGAATGGGTGATGTTGTTTCTTTGGTTGAGCGGGCTCAAGAGCAGTTTGATGAAGAAGAAGCGAGGAAACTTCATAAGAAGATAGTTAAGAATAAATTTGATTTCAATGACTTTTTGAGTCAGATTTCTCAGATCAAAAAAATGGGGAATGTAAAAGACATTGTAGGAATGATCCCCGGGATGGGAAAAGCGCTTAAAAACACTGAGATCGACAACGATGCATTTAAATCGATCGAAGCGATCATTCATTCAATGACGCCTAAAGAAAGAGAAAACCCAACAATTCTTGATACATCGCGAAGAAGAAGAATCGCAGCTGGATCGGGAAATAATGTTCAGGAAGTAAATAAATTGATAAAGCAATTTGAGGATACTCGAAAGATGATGAAGTTGATGTCGAATAAAAAGAACATGATGGGCTTAATGAAAAATATGTCTAAACTAGGTGGAGGTATCCAGCGATAAATTAAAATTTTAATGAAAATTCTTGACGGTAAAAAGACTTCAAACGATATTAAAAATGAGATTGCAATTGAAGTTGCTGAAATTCTGAAAAAGGGAGGTCGTCCTCCACATTTAGCAGCTATTTTAGTTGGAGAAGATGGAGCAAGTTTAACCTACGTCAATAGTAAAGTCAAAGCCTGTCAAAGAATTGGATTCGAATCTACTTTAATACGACTTAGCAAAGATATAAGTGAAGATGAATTATTAGAAGAGATCGATAAATTGAATAATGATCCGGATCTGGATGGTTTTATTATTCAACTTCCATTGCCTTCTCATTTCAATGAAAATAAAATATTAAACGCTGTTGATCCAAATAAAGATGTCGATGGATTTCATCCGAGTAATGTGGGAAAAATGGTTTTAAATCAGCCTACTTTTCTTCCTGCGACTCCAATGGGGATCATGGAATTGCTGAAGAGATATCAAATTGAAACATCCGGAAAACATTGTGTGGTTATTGGGAGGAGTCATATTGTTGGATCTCCGATCTCCATTCTGATGGCGCGAAATACGAATCCGGGAAATGCAACCGTGACCTTAACCCATTCTCGTACTAAAAATCTTAAAGAATTAACCTTACAGGCAGATATTATTGTTGTGGCTTTAGGTAAAGCTGAATTTTTAACCGGAGATATGGTGAAAGAGGGAGTGGTTGTTATCGATGTTGGAATAACCAGAGTGGCAGATCAAAGTAAAAAGAGTGGTTTTAAACTATATGGAGATGTTCATTTCGATGAACTAGCTGAAAAGGCAAGTTATATCACGCCTGTTCCGGGAGGGGTAGGACCAATGACCATCGCTTCTTTATTGATGAATACACTTCAATCTTATAAGACTAGAAATTAATTTTCGGAATCTTTTTTTAAGCTAATTTTCTTTATATTTGAGATAGAAACAATCGTTCTTATTTATATTACCCACGCAGCGACATTTTGTTTGAAAAACTAACATTATTTAAATTGGAAATTTGCTCGGGTTAATAAAGGCGGGCCTCATCAGTCTCAGACTGATTCAATTTCGATTGGCGGAGGATTACTGCGTTACACCGGCTATTCCACTCATGTCATTTGAGTTTTTCTAAACTTAGCTGTGTGGGTTTATTTTTGCACTTATTTTTACTTTAATTCAGATTTTCAGTTTCAAATGATAGAGCCGCAATACAGAGGTGATAAAGTATTTTATCCTGTGATGGAACACTTTTATACTTTGCAGGGTGAAGGAAATTATACAGGTCAGGCTGCATATTTTATACGACTTGCCGGCTGTGATGTAGGGTGTTCATGGTGCGATGTTAAAGAAAGTTGGGCAGTGGCTAAAGATCAATACATCGATGTTGATCTATTATTACATGAAGTGGAGGCATCTGCTACAAAAATTGTAGTGATCACCGGAGGAGAGCCTGCCATGTATCATCTAGGTCCTCTTACAGAGAGCTTGAAAAAGCTCGATGTAAAGATCCATATAGAAACTTCAGGAGCTTATCCGATCTCGGGTAATTTAGATTGGATCTGCGTTTCGCCTAAGCGATTTAAAACACCTTTATTAGAATCGATACATCTTGCTGATGAATTAAAAATGATCGTCGTGAATCGACAGGATCTCATTTGGGCAGAAGAATTATCCCTCGAATGCAAAGAAGGATGTTTATTGCTTTTGCAACCGGAATGGGATCGGGCAGAGAAAGTATATCCAATGATCATTCAGTTTATTAAGGAACATCCTATATGGAGATTATCTCTTCAACTACATAAATTTTTAAACATCCCCTAGATATGAATATGAAATTTCCCTTTGAAATATATCGTCAAACGAGAAAGAATATTCTTTTTTTTCTTGATGATTTAAATGAAGATAAAATAAACCTAATTCCGGAAGGATTTAAAAATAATATTGCCTGGAACCTTGGTCATATTGTAGTTACGCAGCAATTATTGTTTTACAGCAATTCCGGAAATGAAGTAAGGATACCCAAAGAATGGGTAGAAAAATATCGAAAAGGATCGAAGCCTGGAGCTAGAGTAGGCATGGAGGAATTTGAAAAGATAAAGTCGATTCTCGTTTCTTCTATTAATGATTCGGAAATCGATTATGTTTCAGGAGTGTTTTCTTCTTATAAAGCCTATACCACCACTTATGGAATACAGTTAAATAGCATCGAAGATGTTATTCGATTTATTTATGCTCATGATGCATTTCATTGGGGGATAATTGTTGCCTTGAAAAAGATTGTTTAAGTAGCTGAGCGGCAATTATATAATATATTCAATTTTTGACTGTTTTATTTCAAATAAAGTATTATTTTTGCGCCTCATTTTTAAGAAATAAAAATTAATACAAAATTATGAATCGTTACGAAACTGTTTTCATATTGACTCCCGTTTTGTCTGAAGATCAGGCAAAGGAAGCAGTACAGGAATATCAAAAATTCCTTGAAAAGAACGAAGCCAAAATTGTTCATCAAGAGCATTGGGGCTTGCGTAAATTAGCTTATCAAATTAAAAAGAAAAGCACAGGATTTTATCATTTGTTTGAGTATGAAGGTCCAGGAGAAGTAATTAACAAAGTAGAAACAGAATTTCGTCGTGATGAAAGACTGTTACGTTTTTTAACTACCCGACTTGACAAAAATGCGATCACTTATGTTGAAAGCAGAAAGAATAGAAACAAGAAAGAAGAAGTAGCTTAACTTTTTAAAAGAAATTATTATGGCATCAAATTCAGAAATTAGATATCTTACTCCCATAGATATTGAAACGAAACAAAACAAATATTGTCGTTTCAAAAAAATGCGTATTAAATACATCGATTATAAAGATCCTGATTTTTTATTACGTTTTGTTAATGAGCAAGGAAAAATTCTTCCACGCAGAGTAACCGGAACTTCTGTTAAATATCAGAGAAAAGTAGCTCAAGCGGTTAAACGTGCTCGTCATTTAGCTTTAATGCCTTACGTAGGTGATTTATTAAAATAAGGAGGAAAGATCATGGAAATTATATTAAAGAAAGACGTTGATAACTTAGGGTATAAAGATGATATCGTTGTTGTTAAAAACGGTTTTGGTAGAAATTATCTAATCCCTCAAGGTTTTGGAATATTAGCTACTGAATCAGCTAAAAAAGTACTTGCTGAAAATCTTAGACAAAGAGCTCATAAAGAAGCTAAAATACAAGAAGAAGCAGCTGGGATATTAGCTAAAATTGAAGGTTTATCACTAAAAGTTGGAGCGAAAGCCGGCGAGAATGGTAAGATCTTCGGTTCTGTAAATAACATTCAATTAGCCGAAGCTTTAAAAGAAGCCGGATTCGATATTGAAAGAAGAAAGATTCATTTAAAAGATGATTCAATCAAAAACTTAGGTGAATACGAAGCGATAATTGATCTTCATAAAGAAGTGAAAGCGACGCTAAAATTCGAAGTAATAGGAGAATAAATTTTTCTATTTATCATATTTATAAGGGGGCTTCGGCCCCCTTTTTAGTAGCTGCTAATTACTATTCGTAACGTAGCGCTTCTATCGGATCCAACTTCGCCGCTTTTTGTGCAGGGTAGATGCCGGAAATGATTCCGATAACAACACAAAGTAGGACTCCGGTGATCATCCAGTCCCATGGAATAATAAAGGATGTTCCGACGATATTGGCTGTGATGTTTCCAATGATGATCCCAAAAATAATTCCCAGATAGCCACCTAACTGACCTATAACGATCGCTTCAATCAAAAATTGACTTAAGATTGTTTTTGAAGACGCACCCAGTGACTTTCGTAATCCAATTTCTTTTGTTCGTTCCGTTACCGAAACCAACATGATATTCATTAATCCAATGGCAGCTCCAACCAATGTGATCGCTCCTATAACTGAAGCTGCGATAGTTACAGTACTTAGATTTTCCAATAATTCTTTCGCTAAAGACTCACTTCTGGTAACTCTAAATGAGTCTTCTTTTCCTAATGGATCCTTTCTTATTTTCCGCATTAAACCGGTCGCTTCACCAATTGCATTATCTATGGTTTTAGGATTTTCTGTCTTAACATTAATATTATACCTGGTATTTTCTGTTTCAAGATTTCGTTGGGCATAACCAACCGGAATAATAATTTGATTATCTCCTGAAAAGCCAATACTGCTTCCCTTAGATTCTAAAATACCAATGACCAAAAAGCGAGATGAACCAATAAAAATGCTTTTTCCAATTGGATCATCTGAATCATTCATTATTTTCTCGATGATGTCCTTTCCTAAAATAGCCACATTATTCCCTTGATCAAGATCGTTTTGAGAAAATAATCTTCCTCTTTCCAGATCATAACCAGTAGTGCTTAAATAATTTTCATCACCTCCAATAACGGCAACATTTGGATTGGTCTTTTTACCATTATACTTTATAGTAGAATTAAAAGAAACCCGACTTGAAACAGAAACAACTCCCGGATAATTGTATTCTTCTTTAAAAGCAATAGCCTGATCATAGTTGATCCTTTCATATGATTTTTGTGTCATTCCTTCGGATCTTCCGCGACTCCGCTTTTCCGATAAGGAAAAAGTATTCGCTCCAAGCCGACTAAAATCGCTAGTAATTTTGCTTTCTATTGCATCAATTGAAGTCAGAATACCAACCAAAGCAGTGATCCCAATAGCGATAATTGATATCGTTAATACTGTTCTTAGTACCTGAGCTCTAACGGAACCAAAGGCAACATTGATATTTTCTCTAAGTAAAGACACTTCTTGATATTGAATGCAACAATAATTAGCTTTTGCTAGTTAGTAAATTTATAACTTTGCATCTATAATTAAGGACCATTCATCATAAATATTAAATCGAAAGATGAATTACGCTGAAGAAATAAAAAAACTCAAAAAGGAGAAGAACGCTGTTATTCTCGCACATTATTATCAAGTTGGAGAAATCCAGGATATAGCAGATTATGTAGGAGATAGTTTAGGACTGTCTCAGCAAGCAGCAAAGACAGAAGCGGATATTATTGTTTTTGCTGGAGTTCACTTTATGGCAGAAACAGCAAAGATCCTTAATCCAACTAAAAAAGTTTTGCTTCCTGATCTTGAAGCGGGTTGTTCACTAGCGGATTCTTGTCCACCAGCGGATTTTTCAGCTTTTAAAAAACTCCATCCTGATCACATTGTAATCTCCTATATAAATTGCAGTGCAGAGATAAAAGCACTTTCTGATATTATTTGTACTTCTTCGAATGCCAAGAAAATGGTTGAATCAGTACCTCCTGAACAAAATATTATTTTTGCTCCAGATAAAAATCTTGGTCGATTCTTAATAAAAGAAACAGGGCGTGATATGCTTTTATGGGATGGAGCATGCATCGTACATGAATCCTTTTCTATTGATAAGATTCTTGAATTGAAAAAACAGTTTCCTGAGGCACATATCATTGCTCATCCTGAGTCTCAAGAGCATATTTTAAAAGTTTCAGAATATGTAGGCTCTACTACAGGACTGCTTAATTATGTGAAAAACTCAAAAGAAACTACTTTTATCGTAGCAACTGAATCAGGCATTCTTCATCAAATGCAAAAAGAGAACCCCACAAAGCATTTGATCGCCGCCCCTATGGATGAAGATGCTACTTGTGCTTGCAATGAATGTCCTTATATGAAAATGAATACCATGGAGAAGCTGTATCTTTGTTTATTAAATGAAACACCTTCCATAGAAATTGGTGAGGAATTAAGAAAAAAAGCGCTTGTTTCTATTGAGCGTATGCTATCGCTTTCATGAAAGACCAAATAAAAACAGATTTTTTAGTTTTAGGTTCCGGGATAGCCGGACTTACTTTTGCCATTAAGATCGCAGAAACATTTCCTACAAAAAAGGTGCTGATCATTACCAAATCGGATGAAAGTGAATCGAATACAAAATATGCCCAGGGAGGGATTGCCGTGGTTATCGATAAAGTAGAAGATTCATTTGAAAAACATATAGAAGATACCATGATCGCAGGTGCCGGAATCAATAATAGGGAAATTGTTGAAATGGTAGTAAGAGAAGGACCCGAAAGATTGAGGGAATTTATCGACTGGGGTGCTCAGTTTGATAAAAAAGAAAATGGAAATATTATTTTAGGTAAGGAAGGAGGCCATTCTGAAAATAGAATTGTACATCATAAGGATATTACAGGTTTTGAATTAGAGCTAACGCTTTTAAGAAAAGTAAGTGCTTTGAAAAATATCGAAGTAAATCAGCACAGTTTTGCCATCGATTTGATCACACAACATCATTTGGGGGTCGATGTAAAAAGAAATGGAGATATCCATTGTTTTGGTGCCTATGTTCTCGATCGAAAATCAAATGAGATCAGAACCATTATTTCGCGATTTACACTTATGGCTACGGGTGGAATCGGACAGGTCTATCTTACCACTACTAATCCAACCATCGCTACAGGAGACGGAATTGCTATGGCTTACAGAGCCAAAGCTAAAATAAGTGACATGGAATTTATTCAATTTCATCCAACAGCTCTTTTCGAATCAGGCAAAAGTCCGGCATTTCTTATTTCAGAAGCAGTAAGAGGTTATGGCGCGTATTTAAAGAATCATCAAAACCAGCGCTTTGTTTTCGAATATGATGAAAGAGGAGAATTAGCTTCACGTGATATTGTAGCTAAAGCCATTGACTCTGAATTAAAACGATCAGGAGAAGAGTATGTTTTTCTTGATTGCAGTCATTTAGATGTGATTGATTTTAAGATTCATTTTCCGAACATTTATGAAAAGTGCCTTTCTATAGGTATAGATCTATCAAAGGATATGATCCCAGTGGTACCTGCAGCACATTATTTATGCGGGGGGATCAATGTCGACAAAAACGGATTAACGAGTATTGATAAATTGTATGCATGTGGTGAAGTAAGTAATACAGGACTTCATGGAGCCAATCGTTTAGCATCGAACTCATTATTGGAAGCAGTTGTTTTTGCACATCGAATTGCTGAGGAAATTACAAGAAGAGAAGCGTCTGTTTCGTTTCAAAAAAATATTCCCGACTGGGATGCAGTTGGAACAAAAGATCCAAAGGAGCTGGTTTTAATAAATCATACCCGAAGTGAAGTTCAACAGACCATGAGTAAATTTGTTGGGATCGTTCGTTCGAATGACCGCTTAGACAGAGCGGTGAAAAGACATCAATTATGGTATGAAGAAACTGAAGATCTTTATGAAAATACCACTTTGTCGGTTCCTTTATGTGAATTAAGGAATATGATATCAGTAGCTTATCTGATCACTCAGCAATCGATGAAGCGGAATTCGAATATCGGAGGATTTTATAATATAACGCTCGACGAAAAAGAAAGCGGAGTCTAATGAAAGCATGAATACTGGTCCACCGGCCTTTTTATTTAAGCACAATCACACGAAGTAGGTACGCAGAACAACTAAGAGTTCACAAAAGAGTAATTTCTCCGGTCTTCGTTCATCCTTCTTATTAAGCTTCAATCTACTTTCAATCTACGTCGAATTTGTTTATTTTTGCGCCTCAATTTTACGGTTCATTAAAATAAATATATTTAAATGCTTTTTGACTTAGAAATGATAAAAAAGGTGTACCAACGTATGCCTGAACGCGTTAATGCGGCTAGAGAATTAGTTGGACGACCACTTACCTTATCAGAAAAGATATTATACTCTCATCTCTGGGATACGAAACCGAATGAAGTATATAAAAGAGGTGTTTCTTATGTTGATTTTGCGCCGGATCGTGTTGCGATGCAAGATGCTACCGCTCAAATGGCCTTATTGCAATTTATGCAAGCCGGTAAAAAGAAAGTTGCAGTTCCTTCTACAGTTCATTGCGATCACTTGATACAAGCTCGTATCGGAGCAGATAAGGATCTTCAGGAATCATTAAATAAAAATAATGAGGTATTCAATTTTCTTTCTTCTGTTTCAAATAAATATGGAATAGGCTTTTGGAAACCGGGAGCCGGTATTATTCATCAGGTTGTTCTAGAAAACTATGCTTTTCCAGGAGGAATGATGATCGGAACCGATTCACATACTGTGAATGCAGGTGGATTAGGAATGATCGCAATTGGAGTTGGAGGAGCAGATGCAGTTGACGTAATGGCTGATATGGCCTGGGAATTGAAATTTCCAAAGCTGATCGGAGTAAAATTGACCGGTAAATTAAATGGATGGGTTTCTCCAAAAGATGTGATCTTGAAAGTTGCCGGAATTCTCACTGTAAAAGGAGGAACCGGAGCAATCCTTGAATATTTTGGTGAAGGAGCTAAAAATTTATCAGCAACAGGAAAAGGAACCATTTGTAATATGGGTGCTGAAATTGGAGCAACAACTTCAACTTTTGGATACGATGATTCAATGGATCGATATTTAAGAGCGACAGACAGAAATGAAGTTGCTGATGAAGCAAATAAAATAAAAGAATATTTAACCGGTGATGCTGAAGTTTATGCAAATCCTTCCGACTATTTTGATCAGTTAATTGAAATCGACCTCTCTACTTTACAACCTTATATAAACGGACCATTTACACCGGATCTTGCCACCATTGTTGGCGATTTGAAAAGTGTAGCGGTTAAGAACGAATGGCCTTTAGATGTGGAATGGGCTTTAATAGGTTCATGTACCAATTCTTCTTATGAAGATCTGTCAAGAGCTGCTTCTATAGCGAATCAAGCATTAGCAAAGGGTTTAGAGATAAAATCATTTTTAGGGATCAATCCAGGATCTGAACAAGTTCGATTTACTGCTGAAAGAGATGGTCTTCTTAAAAGTTTTGAGGATCTAAAGGCGACTATATTTACAAATGCTTGTGGACCATGTATTGGTCAATGGGCCAGAGAAGGTGCCGAAGATCAACCAAAAAATACCATCATCCATTCATTTAATAGGAATTTTTCGAAACGTGCCGACGGTAATCCAAATACGCACGCATTTGTTGCCTCTCCGGAAATGGTAATGGCGGTGGCAATGTCTGGTAAATTGGGATTTAATCCGATAACAGATACGCTTACAAATAAAAATGGAGAACAGATCAAGTTAGATCCACCAACAGGATGGGAGTTGCCGCCAAATGGATTTGATGTAGATGATAACGGATATCAAGAGCCGGCAAAAGATGGTTCAGGGATTCAGATTTTGGTTAATAAAGATTCGCAACGATTGCAATTATTAGATCCTTTTTCTCCTTGGAATGGAGAAAATGTAGAAGGTGCAATGCTCTTGATAAAAGCAAAAGGTAAATGTACTACAGATCATATTTCAATGGCCGGGCCATGGTTAAGATATAGAGGTCACCTTGATAATATTTCCAATAATATGCTGATTGGAGCTGTAAATTACTTCAATGAAAAAAGCAATAGTATTAAAAACCAGATCGATGGTAAATATGAAGAAGTACCTGCCGTAGCAAGAGCATATAAGGCTGCCGGAATTCCTTCGATAGTAGTTGGAGACCATAATTACGGTGAAGGATCATCTCGTGAACATGCTGCAATGGAACCTCGACATCTTGGTGTACTTGCAGTTATTGTAAAGTCATTCGCTCGTATTCATGAAACGAACTTGAAGAAACAAGGGATGTTAGGTTTGACCTTTGAAAATGAAAGTGATTATGATAAAATTCAGGAAAATGACAGTTTCAATTTTATCGATCTAAAATCATTTGCTCCGGGTAAAGCACTTCATATAGAAGCGATACATTCTGATGGAAGTAAGCATGTGATTGCCTTAAACCATACTTATAACGAACAACAGATCGGTTGGTTTAGAGCAGGTTCTGCACTTAATTTGATTAAAGAACAAAATAAGAACAGTTAATAACTATTCAATTTAATAATTTGGATAATAAGGAAGTATTAGATCGAATAGAGGCATTTGCTGCTTCGATGTTGATGTCGGATTCAGTTTGTAAGCTTTGCTACCATAATATAGATCATACTCTGAGAGTAGTTGAGAATGTGGAATATATTGCTTTGAAAGAGGGGGTAAGCGATGAAGAGATGTTTGTCCTAAAAATGACTGCCTGGCTACATGACCTTGGCTATTCAAAAAGGTACAAAGGACATGAAGATGAAAGTATTCTAATCGCTGAAGAATTATTAAAAAAGGAGAATGTTCATTCATCATTGATCGATAAAGTCATTCAAGGGATAAATGCGACAAGAGTACCTCAGCAACCAAAAAGTAAATTGGATAAGATTATCTCAGATGCAGATCTGTTCGACCTTGGGACTGAAGAATATTTCGAATTAAGCGAAAAGCTTTTTACCGAATGGAATAACTGTATTGTGCCTGACGACAATAGAAATAATTGGCTTATTTCACTCCAATTTTTAAAGGATCATCGCTATTTTACTGAATATGGGAATTCAATTCTTGAAACTCGGAAACAGGAGAATATTCGATTATTGGAATTGAGATTGAAGATTACCGGCTAAGGAATTTATTCGTCCATTCTACTTTCAATATCCTGTTAAAGATTTGTTATTTTTGATATATGTCAGCAAACTCTTTCGGAAAGCTATTTTGTGTCACAAGTTTTGGAGAATCTCATGGCCCTTTTATCGGAGGTGTGATTGATGGTTGTCCACCAAATTTTCTACTTGATCTGGATCAAATTCAAAAAGAACTTCAGCGACGAAAACCGGGGCAATCCGAAATCACCACTCAGCGTAAGGAAGAGGATAAGGTGGAGTTTATTTCCGGGATCTTTGAAGGTAGAAGTACCGGAATGCCTATCGCATTTCTAATTAAAAATGCCGATCATCGAAGTGAAGACTATTCTCATTTAAAAGATCAATTCAGACCCTCACATGCCGATTTTACCTGGCAAAGTAAGTATGGGATAAGAGATTACAGAGGGGGAGGTCGAAGCTCTGCAAGGGAAACGGCGATTAGGGTAGTCGGAGGAGCCATTGCAAAACAAATACTTACAAAATGGAATGTTTCTATTCAAGCTTACACTTATTCCATAGGAGATCTTAAACTAGAGAATAAAGAGATCACGATCGATGCAAATGATATTGAAAGTAATCTGGTCCGTTGTCCGGACAAGGAACTAAGTAAAAAAATGATCTCCCTTATAAATGAAGTGCAAGCTAAGGGAGACACCATAGGAGGAGTTGTAGGTTGTAAGATCATAAATACACCCATTGGGCTAGGAGATCCGGTATACGAACGCTTGGAAGCTAATCTTGCTAAAGCGATGTTAAGTATAAATGCATCAAAAGGTTTTGAAATAGGATCCGGGTTTGAGGGTTCCAAAATGCTTGGAAGTGAGCATAATGATCATTTTGATCTTCAGGACAAAAAGATCATCATGAAAAGCAATTTTTCCGGTGGTGTTCAAGGGGGCATTTCCAATGGAATGCCGATAGAATTTAAAGTGGCTTTTAAACCTGTTGCTACAATAATGAAAGATCAAAAAAGCATCGATAAAGAAGGGAAAGAAACTGTTATTAAAGGGAAAGGAAGACATGACCCTTGTGTTGTGCCTCGCGCCGTTCCTATTGTTGAAGCGATGGCAGCAATGGTAATATTAGATCATCTTATGATCAATAATAGCTTAAATTTGAAATCAGAATAATAAATTAAAAGTAAATAGAATTCCAATATGTCGGCTCCTAGAAAAAAAATAGCACTTCACATTCAGATCATTATTGGAATGGTACTAGGGTTGATCTATGCTTTTATTTCCAGTTATTTTGGATGGAATGAGTTTACAATGAATTGGATCGATCCATTTGGTCAGATCTTTCTTAAACTTTTAAAATTCATGGCGCTGCCTTTAGTGCTTTTTTCTATTATTTCGGGGGTATCAAGTTTAACAGATATTACAAAACTTGGAAGATTGGGTGCAAAGACTCTGGCTCTCTATCTTGTTACTACTGTGTTTTCAATCAGTTTGGGGCTTTTTCTGGTTAACATTATTAAGCCCGGAACGTTCATGGAAGATGAACAACGCGTTAAAAATAGAATGCAATACGAGTTATGGGTTGCAGCTACGCCTTCGGTAGAATTACTTGATGATCGGAATTATCTGGATAACCCTGATTATGCTTATTTGAAAGATCAGTTGGATTATAATGAAGGGGATATTGATGACGAGGATATTAAAAGTAAAATAAGCGAAGCCAATAAAAGTAAAGAACAATCTCCTTTAAGTTTTGTTGTGGATATGATCCCAGATAATATCGGTAAGGCAATCTCAAGCAATCAAAATATGTTGCAGGTGATTTTCTTTGCGCTCTTTTTTGGAATTGTGCTATTGTTTATTCCAAAAGATAAAGCAAAACCGGTGAAAGCTTTTTTCGATGGAATGAATGAAGTATTTCTTAAAATGGTGGATATGATCATGAAATATGCACCTTATTTTGTTTTTGCTCTCCTTGCCGGGGTGATCTCTAAAATGGCGGACTCTCCTCGAGAAGTATTCGAAATCTTTAAATCCTTAGGATCTTATTCTCTTGTCGTTACTTTCGGATTGCTTATTATGATCTTCGGAATCTATCCCGGATTAGTAAGTAATATTGTTCGGAAAATAAAATACCGAACCTTTTTGAGAAATATTAGTCCGGCACAATTGATGGCTTTTAGCACATCGTCCAGCGCAGCAACTCTTCCGGTAACGATCGAATGCCTTGAGGAAAATATGAAAGTTTCGAAAAACGTAGCGGGATTTGTTTTACCTATCGGTGCAACGGTAAATATGGACGGAACAAGTATGTACCAGGCGATTGCCGTTATTTTTCTGGCACAATTGCATATGGTTGATCTTAGTTTCGCTCAACAATTAACGATCGTATTGACAGCTACCTTAGCGTCTATTGGTTCAGCTGCAGTGCCCAGTGCAGGTTTGGTGATGCTGATCATTGTGCTTCAGTCGGTAGGTTTAAATCCAGCCTGGATCGCTATCATATTTCCTGTTGATCGTATTTTAGATATGATCCGCACTACTGTGAATGTTACCGGCGACGCCACTGTCGCTACCCTTGTTGCATACTCCGAAAAGGAGATCGACCTTAAACATGTTAATGATTATAATTCTGATAAGCAGTGAAAAAATTCCTAAAAATACTCGGTGGATTACTGGCATTGATCCTTCTTGCCCTTATTTTAATACCTTATTTTTTTAAGGACCAGTTAGTAGAAAAGATCAAAGAGAAAGCCAATGAGCAGCTTAATGCTGTGATGACTTTTGAAGAGGTAGATCTTACTTTCTTCGCACACTTTCCTAAACTTACCTTGAAATTAACTGAGTTTAAAATTTCAGGTATTAACCAGTTTGACGGTGTTGATCTTGTCGATATTCACTCGCTTGAAGTGACTATAGGCCTGGCAAAATTATTTAAAGGTGAAACACCTGAGATCATTGATATTTATCTAATAGAACCTCGAATCATCACAATGGTAAATGAGGACGGAAGTGTGAACTGGGATATTGTTAAGCCCTCAGAGGAGCTTCCTAATGCAGTGGATGAAAGTGAAGGCTCCGAAGACTTTAAAATGGAATTACAACACTATGAAATAGTGGATGGGTGGTTTTCTTATATCGACAAAAGTTCGCAGATCCTTTTTGCTTTAGAGAATTTTCAGCATCAAGGAACAGGCGATTTTGGAGCAAGTAATTTTAATCTTTCTACAAGTTCTCTTGTCGATAATATGATCGTTGAATATGAAGGTGAGAAATATATTGATCATTGGAAACTGGACGCTAAGATCGATATAAGTGTTGATCTGGATGCTTTTGTTTTTGTTTTTAGCGACAATGAAATTTTGATAAATGATCTCTTGCTAAATATGGAAGGGTCGATAGCGATGCCGAATGATCCAATGGACTTCGACCTCCTGCTAAATGCCCCATCTTTCGATCTGAAACAATTGATCTCCTTGTTTCCGCCTGAATATACCAAGGATCTTGATGGTTTCGCTTATAAAGGGACGTCAAAATTAAATTCATGGATCAAGGGTACTTATAGTGATACCAGCTATCCCTTATTTGCGCTCGATCTGATTGTAAATAATGGTTCTTTGCAGCATAAGGATCTTCCAAAAGCAATAAAAGATGTTGAGATCAATGCCCATATAGAACTTCCTGATGCAGTTGACCTGGATAAATTATGGATCGATATCAGTAAATTTAATCTAGATCTTGGAGGAAACCCGATCGCAGCCGGTTTCTCACTTTATAAGCCGATGACGAGTATGGATTTTAATTCCAGGTTAAGCGCGTCGGTTGATCTAAGTAATTTAAAAGATGTACTTCCTAGTGAAAATGCAGAGACCTATACAGGAGTTATTAATGCGAATATACAAGCAAGTGGAAGTCTGGAACAAATTGGAAAAGAGAATTATGATAATCTAAATTCAAGTGGAAAATTAAGCGCTCAATCACTTCATTATAGTTCTGAAAGCTTTACAAAACCGATTTTAATCGATAAAGCCTTATTTGAATTCAATATGAATGAGGTGAAAATGGAAGCATTTATAGCTAAAATTGGAGAGAGCGATTTTAATGCAAGCGGACAATTGCGTGATTTTATACCCTACGTTTTACTGGATAAAGAGATCTATGGTGAATTAAATCTTCGATCAAACTTTATGAATACTGATGAACTTATGAATCTAATGTTAGTAGACAGTACTGTGTCGGTCGTTGATACGACTACTCAAATAGCTTCTGAAAACATAAGTCAAAATAGTGATTCTATCGTTCCATTACTTCCGAAAAATATCCACTTTAAATTCAAAGCAGATATAAATAAACTTAAGTATGATGCCTACGAATTGGATGAATTTAAGGGTGATTTGGAATTAGAGAACGGAATATTGTTTTTACGTTCAAGTTCAGCGAAAATTTTAGGAAGTGATATTACGATGAGTGGTAAGTTTGATGAAAGCATACCTGCCAGCCCATTAGCCGATTTTGATTTCTCTATTGCAGGAATGAGTATAAAAACGATAGGTGAAATGAGTCCTTTAGTACTTAAATATGCTCCTATATGTAAATATACAAGCGGCACTTTCTCAGGTAAAATCAGATTAAGGACTACTTTGGATACCCAGTGGAATCCAATCTACAGTACAGTTTATAGCAAAGGAAATATTAAAACAAAAGGTGTTAAAATTGAAGGATTTAAACCTTTGGAAGATCTGGCAGCGATAACTAAAACTCAAGATATTCTGCATCAGGAATTTGAAAACATGGATATCGAATTCGAGATTATTGATGGTAAAGGCTATATAAAACCATTTGAGTTCAAGATAGACCAATTAAAAGGGTCATCTTATGGAACAATCGACCTGGAACAAAATATTGATTTTGATGTGAATATGGCTGTTCCAACCGCAATGTTAGGTTCAGCAGCTAATTTATTGATGGGACAATTAGCGGGTAAATTAAGTGGCTTGGGTCTGGAAACTCAGATTCCTGAGAAGATCCAAATGGATATTAAAATTACGGGAACAGTTGAAAAACCTATTATTAAACCGAATTTTTCAGGTTCAGCCTCAACTGCTGTGAAAGAAGTTATTAAACAGCAAATTCAGGAAGAGATTGAAAAAGCAAAAGAAGAAGTGATAGACAGAGCTTCTGAAGAGGCTGAGAAAATCATGGCAGATGCTCGAAAAGAAGCGGATCGTATCTTAAAGGAAGCTCAGAAAAACATTGATCAGCTTAAAAGAGAAGGTTATGCTCAAGCCGATAAATTAGTGACCGATGCTAAAAATCCTCTCGAAAAGATAGCGGCAAAAGCAGCTGCTGTTGAAATGAAGAAACAAGTGGATAAACAGGCAGATAATTTAATGAATGAAGCAAAGAAAAAGTCAGATAAAGTATTGCAGGATGCTCAAAATCAAGCGGACAGACTTAAAAATTAGTATTCTTTTTCTTTCGTTTGTTTTTTTTACTTCTGTTCCATTTTTTGGACAGGAAGAGTGTGAACAGGATTTGAATTCAAAAACGATTAAACTTCTTGAAAAAGGAAAATCGAAGAATAATTCACGACAGGAGCGAATAGATTATTTAGAAGAGGCTATTGAAATAGATGAGAACTGTTTAGAATGCAATTATTTAATTGGGATCGATTATTTTAAAAAAGCCAAGTCAGGTATTGGATCTTATAATTCCTCCGAAGAAAGTTTTAAAAGAGTAATCGAAATTTGCCCTTATTACCATTCTGATCCCTATTATTATTTAGGTATTATCTATTATGGAAGGAATAATGAAGAACTGGCATTAAAATACTTTAAGGAATATCTTTCTTTTCCAACGGATGATCCTGAAAAGTTTTCAAAAGATCAGGAAAAAAACTACGAAGATGTTAAAGAAGTGGTGAAAGATCTCGAGTTTAATGTTTCTTTTTATGGGAATCCGGTCGCTTTTAATCCCGTAAAAGTGAATAAAATATCTACCCCTGCCGACGAATATTTGCCTACCTTATCTCCTGATAATGAAATTATTTTCATCACTCGAAAGAGTATGAAAAAAGCGAAAGGAGATCTTTTTGCACGGGAAATTGAAGAATTGACCTGGGCCCGAAGGATGGATAGCCAGTCTGATTTTGATGAAGGTTTTGCACTGGAAGCTCCTTTTAATTTAGGGGATAATTATGGAGGAGTTTCTCTATCGATCAATAATAAAGAAATGTTTGTTACGGTGTGCAAACCGAGAACGGACGGCTATAATAACTGTGATATTTTTGTTAGTCATTTCGAAAAGACCTTTGATGATAAAAGTTTGAATTGGGACTGGGGTTGGAGTGAACTTGAAAATCTGGGGCCCAATATCAATACGCCCGATGGATGGGAAGCACAACCATCCGTTTCAGGTGATGGAATGACACTCTATTTTGCAACGGCACGAGAAAGTAGTAAGGAGCATAGTATCGATCTGTTTTATAGTGAACGTAATCCGGATCATAGTTGGTCGGAAGCAAAACCGATCAAAGGAAGTATAAATACCAAAGCTAATGAAAAATCTCCTTTTATTCACTCTGATTCAAAGACTCTTTATTTTTCGAGCGACGGAAGAAAAGGTGCAGGAGCGTATGATATTTATTATACTCGATTTCAAAAAGACAGTACTTGGTCAGAGCCGGCCAATATAGGTTATCCAATAAATTCAGATAAAGACGAGCATGGTCTGATTGTAAGTACCGATGGGATAAGCGCCTATTATGCAAGCAACCAGATCCAAGGTCATGGAGGCTATGATATTTATCAATTCGAATTGCCAAAGGAAGCAAAACCGGAAGCGATCGTTTTATTAAAAGGAGAAGTAGATAGAACAGAAAGCGACAATGTAGAGGATATAAAAGTGACGGTTAAGAATGTGCAAACTCAAAAGGTAAAAGAGGTGGCGCTGGATAAAGATGATGGAAAGTTTACTATCGTTATGAATGTGGAAGAAAATGATTTCATAGTTGAAATAGAAAAAGAAGGGGCACCATTTGATGCACATGTATTTACAAATGAAGATTCTTATGAAGTGATTCCGGTAATTGAATATAAACCGGTAGAACTTACAATAAATGAGGAATATGTTATCAATGACATTCATTATAATAGTAATTCTGCCGATTTTGATAAGGCATCCGGCATAATGTTAACAGCATTTGCTGAATACCTTAAAAAAAATCCAAGTATAAAAGTCATCATACAAGGGCATACCGATAATATTGGAGATGAGTTAGCAAACTATGCACTTTCGGCTGATCGGGCATTTACGGTAAAACAGTTTTTAGAAAGTAAAGGAATTGCTGAAAGGCGAATCGATTTTAAAGGCCTTGGTGAAACTGTACCTGTTGCTACTAATGATACTGAGCAGGGGAGAGCCTTGAATCGAAGAACCACTTTTAAGGTAGTGGCGAAGTAGAAAGAAAAAAGTTGGAAGCACGGTGCTCGAAGACACGAAGTAAAAAAAATGTGTTATCGAAAAGAATACTATTTTATACTAATTACCACAGAGTCACGAAGTCACAACGCCTTTTGCGCCTAAGTCGGCTCCGTGCTCAAATGTAAAGTTTCATGAAAAAACAATATGGATACTAATTTTACCATTCAGAAATATGATGGTATATTTAAAAACAAATAAAAAATCGATAAATCAAAAAATGAAAAAGCTAATTTACATCGGTATTCTATGTGTAGGCTTATGGTCGTGCCAAGAGAATTCAAATACAAATGAAGAAGTTCAAGAACCTGAAGTGGTAGCGATAAACTACAGCACCTTTGGTGAAGAGATCACAGCTGAAGGAATTGTATCTTATGAAGAGTTTAAAAGTAAACTTGAATCGAGTGATACGGTAAAAGTTAAATTGGCCGGAAATATTGATAAGACCTGTACTGTAAAAGGCTGTTGGATGAAGGTGAATGTTACCGAGAACGAAGAGCCAATGCATATTACTTTTAAGGATTATGGTTTTTTTGTTCCTAAAGAAGGGATGGAAAATAAGGCTGCTATTTTTGAAGGAATAGCTTATATGGATACTATTTCTGTTGATATGCTTCGCCATTATGCAGAAGATGAAGGTTTGAGTTTGGAGGAAATAGAAGCGATCAAAGAACCCGAAATTACAGTAACATTTGAGGCTTCCGGAGTTTTAATTGCCAAGTAAAAAGTATTCGAAAATCTATTGAGGGTTCTGTTTATGCAGGACCCTTTTCTTTATATTTATCCTGGATTTACTTTTTAAATCTCAGAATATAGAATCCATCATTTGACTTTACTGGACGTCATATTAATGTTGCTTTATTTTGTATTAGCCGTTTCGATCGGGCTGATCATCAGAAGGCGTTATATATTAAATCCCTTATACAAGAAGTTTTTCATACCAGGTTTATTGGTTAAACTCTTAGGGGGAATCAGTTTCGGACTAATACATACCTATTACTTTACATACGGAGGGGATACGAAAACTTACTTTCATGATATGAGTATTATAACGGATTACTTTTATCAGGACCCCTATGCAACCCTTTCTTACCTTTTTGGGAAGTATTCCTATTTGAATAATGAAATAGCCCAATACACTTATTTTAATTTTGGAACGAAAGAGTTTTTCTTAGTCCGTTTTGCATCATTTATAAATATTCTGGGACTGAATTCATATTGGTCGACCACAATTTTATTTGCTTCATTTTCTTTTGTTGGAACATGGCAATTATTTCTCGTATTTGCGCGGAAATACCCTGCCATTTGGAAACAAATGGCCTGGGCAGCTTTGTTTTTACCCTCTTTCATTTTTTGGGGTTCTGGGATCATGAAAGATACATTGGGTGTCGGTTTTTTGGGGATTTTCCTTTTCGCTGTCCATCATATTTATGAAAGAGGAAAGTTGAGCCTCTGGTATTTATTGCTTATAGCATTGAGTAGCTATGTTATTTTTTCGGTGAGAGCCTATATCATTTTCGGTCTTGTTCCTGCAATGTTTATATGGATCTCTTTGGGCTTTAATCAGCGAATTAAAAATGGCTTGATCAAGATGATCTTTATGCCTTTTATGCTCATTGTAATGGTCATTTCAATTGGGGCTTCTTTTACTTATTTAGGAAAATACAACTCTCAATTCTCGATCGATAATGTAATTGGAACAGCATGGTCGTATCAGCACTGGCATTATGTAGAAGGAGAAAATACCAGTGAAGAACATGGTCGTGGATCGAGCTATACATTGGGAGAGTATGATCCTACTCCATTAGGAGTGATAAAAATGTTTTTTCCGGCTGTCAATGCTGCTTTATATCGCCCCTATTTCTGGGAGGTAAAAAACCCTGCAATGGCGATTTTAGCAATAGAATCATTTGCCTTTTTTATGATGACCTTGTACATTCTATTTAAAGTAGGTCCCCTCGTATTGATTCGTGCTGCAAGTAAAGATTCGTTTCTATTGATGAGTCTGGTGTTTTCCATCTTTTTTTCCTTTGCAGTAGGATTTTCCACCTACAATTTTGGTGCATTATCGAGGTATAAAATTCCAGCCCTTCCGTTTTATGCTTTATCATTACTTGTTCTCAATTATTATGCGGATTATTATCGCGAATTGCGTAAAAAAGGAAAGGCTTCCCGAGATTTAGGGGAAGCCATCCAAAAAGGTAGGGCAGTAAGTGTTTAGCTTGTGTTGCGCAATGAATTATTTTAC
>JAHECK010000118.1 GCA_024641785.1 Flavobacteriales bacterium
AAAAGGCCGCTATTGAAAATCTTAAAAAAGCTATGGAAAACGGATTTGAAAATTATGAATATCTTAAGCATGATCCAGATTTGAATTGCTTACAAAATGAATCGGATTTTATCGAATTGACGCAAGGGAAATAAAGCTTAAAACAACGCTTATTTTTTAATTAGGGATAGTAATTTGAGTAAGCCTTTTTTGCTATAAAGAATACCCTTGTTAATAGTGTTTTTATCCTTAATCAATTTTTTTTTGTAAACTTCTTCTTGTTTTTGAAAATGTATATTAGAGAATGTTGGCTGTACTTTAGTAGTGCTAGCCTTAACAATTAAATACACTTCACTTCTATTAAATTCATCACCTTCAACAAGCTCCATCACTTCAAATCCTGAAATTTTCATTAAGTTCTTTAAAGAATATTTATTAAAATAATAAGTGTGAACATTTCTAAACCAACTTTTTTCAAGGCTTTGAGAGGGTTTTAAATTATTAGGTACAGCAATGTATGCAATACCTGAAATGGATAATACGTTTTTTACCTTTTTCATAACCTGAATGGGATCCATAAAATGTTCCAAGACATGCCTCATGATAATTAAGTCAAACTTTTTAATGTAATTTTTATCCCAGTCACTATCAATATCTTTACTGATTACAACTATTTTATTTGTTATAAGATGTTCTTGTGATATAGCAGAAGGTTCAATTGCAAATAATGTACTATTAGGGAGATTCGATTTTAAGTCCATTAGGTTTTGCCCCTCACCGCTACCAATATCTAAAATAGTATTTGTTTTTTCCGTAAGTAAATTATACTGTCTCAATCTAACTATAATCGGATTCTCCTTTTCTGATACTGATATTTTTTTACTATGGATCGCTGGTCGATAATATTTGTCATAATCATTTTTATAAAAGTTCAAATAAGATTCTCGATCCCATCTTGGATTAAGGTAAGCAAGACCACAGTTTTTACAAAGCACAACCCTTGTCGGCAAGTCGAATTTCCCTTTATTTGAAATTATTTCGTAATCCTTTGATCCGCATAAGTTACATTCGATAGTTTCAAATTTATAGTTCATCTTATTTATTTTTAAGCTAAAATAATTGGTATATAAAACGCAGATAGTAGAATGATTTCATATACTTTTTTGATAGTGGGCTTAATTATTTTCTTTGGGCCACTTAAAGGCATTCCAAACTATTATTGAGGTCAATATGGCTTCCACCATTGCAAATAATACATAAAAACTATACCAAGGAGTGAGAGAACCGACGGCAATCACTATCATCATAACAGTGAATAACAATCCAAATACAATATTTAACCATTTATTTATCCTTGGTTTAAGTATAAGAGAAAGGATAATCATTATAGATGGGATAACCATTATTACAGAGGCTGTAAATAGATTTATTGGGCTATACAAAACATTGTTTCCGTTTATTAAACTATTCACTTTGTCTGGTGTGTACAATTCAAAATAATCTCCATATAAATAGCAGAAAGTAGCTGAAGTCCATAAGGCTGCTAGTTTAATTTTAATATTTATCTCGAAATCTTTCAGGGAATTTGTTTTATCTAAATTCATTCTTTAACTCTTTTTTTAATAATGGTTAGCAGTTTTACTATAGCATTTGAAAGCAATAGTTTATTTTTTTTCATAAACGGAATAGCGTATTTCGCGGTTATTATCCCAAACGTTTAAATTGTATAAATTAATTAGTTCCTTATTGTTGTCCAGGGTTTCCTTTGTTACACCATATTCAACCACGGCAAACCAATTTTCCCAAATAATTATGTCACCCGGATTAATGTTGGCCATAAAATTATTTGTCAACGCCATGCGTTTGTTATTATCAAAAGGATCAATTTTAAGTACTTCACTTAAATAAGGATGATCATAAATATACCGTTGGCTTGAATTTCTATTTTGGGCGATAAAATCTCCAATTTGAATGGCCAATTGTTGATCTTTCGATAGTTCCAAATCTCTTTCAAAATTGATCGCAGCATGATTAGATGTAAATGGAAATAGTAGAATGTATAGAATGAGTAAACCTTGTAAAATTAATTTTGGAGTTCTTTTACTTTTAAATAGATCATCTGTTATGAAATTGAAGCCAATCAATGCAATAATTGATAGCAAAGGGGCTACTCCAATCAATACTCTTTTTAACCCCATTGAATTGAAAATACCGAAATACCAAAATAAAGTATGAGCGATAAAAAATGAGAAAAAACCGAGAAAGACTAAAATTTGGAGATCAAGAGATAGTCTTTTTTTTATGGAATTCCAAATTACGCTGACGACCCCGAACCAAAATAGGATGTAAATTGGTACACCAACTACATAGATCAATTGTTTTACAAAATGGAATAATTCGCCATTCCCATATGTACTGCTCAACCGCGCATATGGGATTTTATTAAATACCCAGAAAAAATCTTCATAAACAAAGTAACCGGAAATCATATAAACTACATGCCCAACAAGGAGCAGAGGAATAAACCTCCATTGTTTTTTTAATAATAAATACAAAGAGAATATGGCAATAATTATGAGACCTTCTGAACGAATAAATGGAAGGAATGAAATGAATAAACAAGAGAGAATATACCTATCC
The DNA here is from genome assembly GCA_024641785.1 of Flavobacteriales bacterium. Lineage (GTDB taxonomy): Bacteria > Bacteroidota > Bacteroidia > Flavobacteriales_D > JAHECK01 > JAHECK01. The sequence goes on from JAHECK010000118.1 coordinate 2,620, forward strand.
GATAATAAGGTGTAGAGACCAATACTTATAAATAAAGCAAAAAGGGGTTCAGTTAGTCCTGAAAAAGTAAGCACAAAAAATAAGGGAGAAAAAAGTAAGATTATAGCACCAATAATTGGATTATTGATGTGTAACTTTTGGATTGATTTGAATGTGAAAAAGAGAGTAAAGAATGATACTATAGCATTGAAAATTTTAACCCCTATAAATCCAAATTGGGCAAAAGGGCTAACTAAAAAAACATAAAGAGGTTTCGCCCAATGATTGAAGAATAGCTCTGGATGCTGAGGCGCATATTTCGCATACAAGTAGTGATTAATACTGTCACCTGCGTCACCGGTTCCATCAAAAAAATAGATTGTGAATGAGGAAATAATCGCATATATAAAAAGAAGTACAAAAATTTGATTGTTTTTCATATTTTTTGTAAAAGTTTGGCTATGCATTCCTGCTGTTCATTTAACTTATAGGTGATTTCTTAAGGGTTTTCAAATTTACATTTTATAAAATACCTCTTCGCTACGCCATGTTGTTTTTAGGTATTCCTTTAGCCTAGTCTATCTTTATTTTTAGATTCTTAAGTTCGAAACTGATTCCATTCTTATTCCAGACATAAACCTTTAATAAGGCCTCATTGATGCCGTCATAACTTATTGGAAATGAGGTTTCAAAATAATACCAGTTATTTTCTACAAGTGTAGAATTCCTTAAATCAAATGTTTTGTAAATTCCATTTGAATCCATATCTGCGGAGAAAACTAAGGGCAGTTCGCTTACCAAAGCATCACTAGTTTTTAAAAACCCTGATATAGTTGCGTTTAATTCACAACTGTCATTGCACAAACTTGACATTGGTATTTCCAATCCATTACTATATTTATCAGTACTTCTAATGCTATACTTATTTGTTTGTTGTTCTTCGGCCGAACTAAGAAAGTCTGTAGTGTCTTCATAATAGGTGATATTTGAAACACTGGAAATTGAGTAATGCAGGTCGTCTAGATAAAACTCCTGTTTATTATTATTCCAAATGTATACTTTCAATAATTTATCCAGTGAATTCAATCTTGGGATATAGAAATAATATTGAAAATACTGCCAAGTGTTATTTACATCTACAAATTCTCTTATATCCTTTGCACGAAAAGAGTGTGTTTCAGATTTATCATACACCGCACAAATTATTGGTAATGCTGCATTTAATGTATCTTTAGAATAGATATATCCACTTACACTTACAATGAGTCCTGAAGTAGTGTCGATCATTTCCTCAAGATAGCCTGCCATGCCCTCAGAATAGATATCATTTGGAGTCATTTTTTTACAATTTTTTCCTGTCTTTGGAGGAATATCTGTAATAGACTCAATTCCCTCAAAATCATAATGAACTTCATTCATCAAAGAGCTATTTAAGGAAAGGTCTTTTTGAAATATTTTTACTTCATAATCGTAGCCACCTAGTACTTTAAAAGGTTTTTCAGGCTTGAAGGTGGAAATCTCTTTTAGTGCTTTTTCATTCTTTAAAGATTCAAGACTTACACCTCCTTCATTGGGACCAAAATGTGCATCCCAAACAATAATACTTCCATTCGGTATTCCTACCGAAGGTTTTTGTTTGTTTTCAATACCGTTTAAACTTAGTTTAAAGTCATAAGGATCAATTCCAATTTTGTAGATCACATATGGATTGAAATAATAGATTTTATTTGAAAGTAGTTGATTTTCCTTTAAGTAGTCAATAGATGTGTCCAAAATCTTTTGAGGTTCAGATCGAAAGAATGAACCTCGATAGTCTTTGATCGACATTAGAAAAATAATAGCGACTAAAAAGTAGCCAAAATTTCCCCGAATAAATTTCATTCTTATAGGGATCAGCTCAATCGCCTTTTCTATTCCAATGATAGAACCAAGAACAGCTAATGGCGCAACGGATCCGATAACCCTTAATAAACCGAGTGAATTACCCATTCCTCTCCACCATACAAACGAGTGGGCGACAAAAAACAAAATAAATGAACCAAATACCAGAACTAATAGGTAGAAACTTTGTGATATTCTGAATTTATCCGATTTACCCCATTTCAGTAAGGTTAATAATAACCCAAACCAAAAAAAGATGCTTAGCACTTTTCCAATAATGTCGCGCGTATCTGATTCATTAATAATAAAATGATACAAAGTGCCGCTGCCATAAATACTTTTTGCATCACCAGAATAAGGCATTTTAGTTATTAACCACCAAAAATCATCATAATAGGAATATCCTATTAAGCTTAGCACCCAAAAACCAACAGTAAAAAAGATAATATAAAAGGCTTTTCTCTCACTAATAAAGGCAATGATAAAAAGAGGAAGCAATACAATTGCTTCCGTCCGAACAAGTGGTAATAGTGATACAAATAGAGCGCTTAAAAAGAATTTCTTATCTAAAAAAAGTAGTATGGCTAAAGAAATAAAAAAACTAAATGTTATCTCCGTTAGCGACGTAAACATTAGCACCATATATATCGGAGTAACGATTACCAACAAAGGCACATATTTGTGATTGAGAATATTAATTAGCCTTGCAATTTTCCAAATTATAACTGAGGTGAGAAATGCTAATATTAAGTTATAAAGTTGAGCTCCTTTAAAACCAAACTGAGCAAATGGAGAAAGAAGCATTGTAAACAAAGGTTTGCCCCAATGATTTAATAATAAATGTGGATATTTCCATCCCCACTTTGCCAGACTATAATGCTGAATTGAATCTGCTCCACCATAACTGTTTTGTGTTGTAAAAACCAAAATCACAGCGAGTATAAAACCCAGAAATAGTAATACTGATGTAACTGATATTTTAAACTTCGCTGCCATTATTTTATAATTTATTCACCGGTCATAATGTAATTCATGCTGCAATATACTGCTCTGAAATCATCTCTACAATCAATCCTTTTACCTTCATTTCACATTTATCCAATTAACTCATCGTGATCTTTGTGCCTACTTCGTTTCTCTCACACTTTTTACTCCTGCCGACAAGTGTAGTTTGTAAAAAAAAACAAAAGACAGTAATAGTTTGGGTGTCAGTGCGTAATTGAAGATCTTTAAACTTGAGGAAGAGTTTAATCATAAAAAAAACAGCAAGGCCTGATTTTCTCAAAACTGAGATCTCACACTCTTGCTGTTTTCGGGTGGAAGATGGGGCTTGAATGCTGACGCAAGGTCAGCACCCTGATAATTGCTTTAAAAAAAGCAATTCATCAGGGCCCACGACCCCATCAGAATAATTTAGCATTAATTCAATTGTTCTTTTTTTAGACAGGTTTTTCAGCTTTAATTCTAATCGATATGCTTCCGATTTTGTTTCTTTTTCGACAATCCATAGGAGCTTCCATGGAATACCTTTTTTAGTATAATTCTCTAAGCCGTCATTGTGCCTTTTTATTCGAGCCGGTATATTGTTTGTGTGACCTTTGTAGAAGACCTCAAGATGTTCAGAATATAATATGTATACGAAGAATTTCATATTGAAATAAAAAAGCTTTACCCTTTCAGGTAAAGCTTTTTCGGGTGGAAGATGGGGCTTGAACCCACGACCCTCGGTACCACAAACCGATGCTCTAACCAACTGAGCTACATCCACCGTGTCATTTAGACGGCTGCAAATTTAATTATTTAACTTTATTAATTGCAAAGAAATAAGAATTTATATCTAGCTCCTATGGCGTAATTTATTTATAGACTATTAACGCTTTTATTATGTCAGTATGTAGCTTCTTAAGCAGACTTTTGCTATTTTTCACACCATGAAGGAAATGCTTCACATTCTACATCTCCCTAAATGGTATCCTCATAACGATGATCCCCAACTCGGTATCTTTATAAAAAAACAAATTCTTGCATCTTCCGAGTTCCACATGCAATCGGTACTTTATATTAAAAGCGTAAAGAAATTGCCCAAACCCTTCATTGTGGAAGAAGTAAAATCGAAGAATTTGCTCGAGATTACTATTTATTATCAAAAACCTGAGTCGCGGACCAAACAGTTTATTATCTTAAAAAAATTGTATTCTCTCGGTTTTAAGAAGATTAAAAATACCATTGGGCCTCCTGATCTTCTTCATGTCCACAACTTGATCACTCCTGCCATCTGGGCGAATAAATACTCGAAAAAAAGAATGATCCCATGGATCCTCAGCGAACATTGGTCTGGCTACGCCCCTAGGTCCGGCGTCTTTAGGGCTAAAATGAAATGGGAAAAAAAACTTTGGAAATGGTATAGCGAAAAAGCAGCCGTCACCATCGCCGTTTCCGAATTTTTACTCGAAGCTCTTAAGAAAAATGGAATTGGAATTAAACACCTTGTCATTCCAAATGTAGTTGAAGGGAATTTTATCCAAACAAAAAGAGATGATAACGAAATTCGAATTCTGAATGTTTCGGATATGGTCGATGAGGTAAAAAATATTTCGGGATTATTACTTGCTTTTTCTATGCTTGTTAAGGAATTTCCATCGACTAAATTATACCTTGTAGGTGGTGGGGAAGACCTCGAGAATTTAAAAAACTTTGTTCAGGAACTCGGAATTCACGAGCATGTTTTCTTTTACGGCCGACTTACTAATGATCAAGTACTCCAATTATATCATGAGATCGATTTTACGGTGATCAACAGTAGAGTAGAAACTTTTTCGGTGGTTGCCGCCGAAAGCCTCATGGCAGGTAAGCCTGTTATATCCACTCGTAGTGGTGGAGTTCAAGAGTTTATCACTAAGGATCAAGGGATCCTTATACCCGTCAATAATGAAGATAAATTACTGGATGCACTAAGAACAATGCTTACTAACTATGCTAATTTTGATTCCCAAAGCTTATCAGAATATGCAAAAGAGAAATTTTCAGTTCAGTCTGTCGGAATAAGATTAACTGAAGTTTACGAATCGATCCTTCATGATAAAGAACATTATTAATACTTTTTTCTTCCGGTCGATCAATGCCATACTGGCCTTTTTAATTGTCATTATCACTTCCCGTTATTTGGGTGCCGAGATCCGAGGAGAAATAAGCTTATTTGTTTTAAATGTCACCTTGATCTTTCAATTTATATCCGTGGTTTCAGGTGGCGGACTAGTCTATTTTACACCGAGAAGAAATCTATTTTCACTCGTTTTTGCCTCGTTTATCTGGTCCATTTTTTCCACTCTTATTGCTAGTTTCATCCTTTATTTACTCGGTTTTGTCCTTTTAGAAACAATTCCCTGGATGATCATTGCTTGCTTGTTGCTTTCCTGGTTTTATATCGGGATGCATATTCTTTTGGGATTCGAAAAAATCAAGAGCTTTAATCTCATTTCTACCATTCAAATGTTTTTGATGATTGGCCTTTTAGTGTTTTTTATTTTTTCAAAAGACATTATAAAATTCGATGCTTGGCTTTACGCTTATATCCTCTCTATGGCGGGGGCATTAATTATTACAAAAGTGTATGTGATCTCTATTTCAAGAGGCAATGAAATTAAGGTGTATAGAAGGGATTTGATCGATCTCATTCATTACGGTAAATGGGCACAATTAGCAAATATTGCCCAGTTATTTAATTATCGGCTCGGTTACTATTTACTGGAATATTTTGCCGGAAAAACCGCCTTAGGAATTTACTCATCTGCAGTTGCTATTGCAGAAGGAGTTTGGCTGATATCAAAAAGTTTCGCCATGGTCGTCTTTACCCGTATTTCTAATATGAAGTCGAGAGAAGATGCTTTGGTCCTAGCGTTTCAATATGCACGCATCAGTTTATACTTCAGCTTGCTCTTCATTATTTTTCTTTTGCTTATTCCGAGCTCAATTTATGTTTCCATTTTCGGTCCTGAATTCGGAGAGATAAAAGGCTTACTCATTTTATTAAGTCCTGGAGTGGCTTTTTTTTCTCTAAGTACGGTTTATGCGCATTATTTTTCAGGTACTGCACGACCAAGAATATCTTCTTATTCCAGTTTGGTCGGACTTATTGTTACTGTGTTATTCGGTATTTTGTTAATTCCATTGTACGAGAAAAATGGGGTTGCCATTACTGCGAGTTTATCTTTTATTTCATCGAGTATTTATTTAGTGTTGATGATATTAAAAGAACCAGGGGCAAACTTTCGATCAATGCTTCCTCAAAATACGGATGTTTATAAAATGATTGATTTTCTTAGAATGAAATAGGAGTCTTTTTTAGCTATTTTTATGGTTTATAATGGAGAGGCATTAAGTATATTTTATCTATGTTAAAAAAAATAAAGAACTTTATAATACAATTCTATTTTTCCTTTCCAATTCAGTTAGTACTTCTTCATTTTAAAAGAAATCACTTACTCCTGGCTTTTTGGTTCTTTCTTTTTGCATTTACTAATGGATGGGTTGCGAGTAGTTTTGGTGTTCAAGCCCTCTTTTTATATCCCGAATACTTTAATCATTCGGATGCATTGTCCTTTTTTATTTTAGGGGTCTCATTTGGAGGATTTATGGTTGCTTTTCATTTATACTCCTATATTTTGCACGGTTCCCGTTTCCGTTTTATCGCCACGGTAAGAAAGCCCTTCTTGGTTTTTTCTTATAATAATATGATCATTCCTTTACTCTTTATCTTTTCATATGTAAAT
>JAHECK010000216.1 GCA_024641785.1 Flavobacteriales bacterium
GCGGAATACTAGGCATAATAAATTATAAAGAAAATATTTCACTTGAGAATGCCCAAAAGGCATTGCAGAGTATTTACCATCGTGGACCTGATTTTCAAAACCATTGGTACAATGGCAGCAATATTTATTTGGGCCATACCAGGTTAAGTATTATCGACCTGAGTGCAAACGCTAACCAGCCGTTAACTTCATCCCATTCTAATGTAAAAATTATATTTAATGGTGAAATTTACAATTATAAAGAATTAAAAGTTTCTTTGAAATTTAAGGAATTTAAAACTGATTCCGATACTGAAGTCATTCTTGAAGGGTATATTGAACAAGGAGTGAGCTTTTTTAGCAAGCTTAGAGGCATCTATGCGTTTGCCATTCTTGATATGAGAGAAGAGCCAACAACTGTAATTGCCCGTGACCCCGCTGGAGTAAAGCCTCTTTATTATGTAAACGACAACAAATCATTTGCATTTGCCAGTGAAATAAAAGCTTTGAAAGCACTTGGAGAAAACATACTTCAAATTAATGAAAAAGCGATTCAGCAATATATAAATTTGGGATACATCCCTGAACCAAATACTGCCTATTCTAATATATCTTCATTACAACCGGGTCATCATCTTACAATAAAAAATAAAGTACAGCCTGAAGAAAAGTATTTCTTTAAGTATGATTTTGAATTATCAAACGGATTCACGATCAATCAAAATATTGAAAGTGTAAAAGAATTATTAGAACAAGCCTCATCAAGGAATTTAATATCTGATGTAAATGTTTCTATTGCACTGAGTGGTGGAATCGACTCTTCACTATTATATTGGTATTCTATGAAACATAATAGTGCTATAAAAGCTATTACTGTTTCATTCGATCGCGACAGTAAATATGATGAGTCGTCAGACAGCATTGCTATCAGTACCTTGTTGAATGGCAATCATGAAATAATAAAGCCTGATGAACATATAGGTCTGGAGATGATTCATGAAATCTTCGATCATTTCGATCAGCCATATGCCGATACTTCTGCCATTCCATTTTATCTCTTAAATAAGCACGCTGCAAAATTCGGTAAAGTGCTGATTGGCGGCGATGGTGGAGATGAATTATTTAATGGTTATCCATCTCAAACTTTATTATCAAGGCTTAATAAATTTAATCAGTTTGGTATTCTTTTTAAGATGGCAGGTTACTTTAAGTCGGTTTTACCAGATGAAGCAGCGAGAAAACTTGACAGGATGAGAGGCCTGATGGGCGCAGGCAAAAGTCCGTTTCAAATTTTATATAACAGAAATTCCTGGTTTCCTTCTACTACAAAGTTTAATGGAAAGAGTGTGTTTGCAAGGAATGTTGCCGATTCCATTAATAACTATTCTAATTTGATAAATGATGAAATACCGTCATCATTTGACAATAAAATTGTATTCGACTATTTCCGCAAAACAATGTTGAGCGATTATCTTCGAAAAACAGATATGATGTCGATGATCCATGGGGTTGAATATCGCGTACCTATGCTTGATGAAGACCTGGTAAATTTCGCTTTATCCATTCCTTTCAATCAAAAATCAAACTTAAAAGAATCAAAAATTATATTACGTAAAATTCACCGGAGTATATATCACAACAATGTCAGTAAAGCTCCGAAATCAGGGTTCAGCATACCACTGGATACTTACCTGACCGTTGCAAACAAAAAACACATTGCTTCAATAATTCAGGATAAAAGCGGAATTGTTTCCGAGTATATTGATAAAAATTATGTAAAGTTCCTGATGGATGAGTTTATTGATTATAAGAGCAAAAGACAAATCAGTCGTGCATCCGTTTATCAACGTGTAATGATATTGTATAACCTTCAAAGATGGTATTCAAATAAATGAAATTAGCAGTAATATCACATACCATCCATCACTATAACAGTAAAGGCAAACTCGTAGGGTGGGGACCAACAATCAGAGAATTAAATTTTCTGGCTACAAAATTTGACTCCGTAACACACCTGGCATGTCTTGAAGATGGAGTTCCTCCTGCAAGCAGTGCGCCTTATGAAGCTTCGAACATTACATTTATTCCAATACCGGTTTCAGGGGGCAAATCAGTTTCTGCTAAGTTAGGAGTACTAAAACATGCAAAGGAAGTTATTGAAAAAGTAAATTCCATTTTACCCGATGTTGACCTTGTTCAAATAAGAGTTCCAACCGGAATGGCTAATTATTTACTCCCATATCTTTCATTGAAAAGTAAGAGACCTCCATTATGGGTGAAGTACGCAGGCAACTGGAAACAGGAAAATGCGCCTTTTGGATATCGTTTTCAACGTTGGTGGCTAAAGAATAATTTTCTACGAAGTAAAGTAAGTATAAATGGCAAATGGGACGATCAGCCTAAACATTGTTTTACATTTGAAAATCCATGCCTGAATGAAGATGAAAGGGTTTCAGGTAAAAACATCCTAATGACTAAAAACTATTCCGGTGCACTAATTGCTTGTTTTATCGGGAGAATTG
>JAHECK010000119.1 GCA_024641785.1 Flavobacteriales bacterium
AACAAAATGTATGAGATTGAACTTAAGGTTGATGAAGTATATAATCTATACCTTCAAGAAGAAGACCCTAATGTTTTAGAATTCAAAAGTTTAAAAAACTATTTTTATCTTATTTCATCTGCTAATTTATATCATTATTATAAAGGAATCTGGATCAATTGGATTGAGAAAAATGAGTCTGACAGAACCTTAGTAAGTGGTAATATCGTACTTGATTATGCAGGTTATTCTCTGGAAAATGAAGAACGAGATATTCCGGATTTCGCTTTACAATTCAATTTAAAAGATCAATACCAGGTCATAGAGGGAATTGAATATGCCTTAAGCAAAATGAGTTTTAATGATTCAGTGAGAGTAATTATCCCATCTTATCTGGCTTTTGGAGAACTGGGTTCAAAGAATGGGAATATCCCTCCTTATCAGCCATTGATGTACTATTTAAAAGCCTATTCTCCGAGTGAATATTTCGCAACACATCCTAATGCAAAGGTGAATTAGAAGGCCCTATTTCTTTTTACTTACAGCATAACGATAAGCTTTCATCGTTTTTTCTGCTGTTATTAACCAGGTATACTTTTTATTTATCCGATGGATCAATGATTCTGAAACATCAGAATAATGAGCTAATAATAAAGCATCTCTTATAGAATCAACACTATTAGGATCGCAATAAAAAACCTCATCTCGAAAATATTCCCTTTGATCTCCTTTATCTGAGATTACAGGATTACAACCGCAAGCAGCGGCCTCCAAACTAGATAAACCGGTGGTTTCGAACCAACTGACCATCGCATGAACCTTTGCTTTTTTATAGTGCTCGATTAATTTTTCCTGACTAATATGATCGATATACCTTACCTGATGATTCGCTTCCTCTTTACATTCTTCAAAATAAGAAGAATGATTAGGAGCTACTTTTCCAATCATCGTTAAATCAAGATCTGTTTGTTTTATTGCTTTTATCAGATTGAGTTGATTCTTTACCCCTTCAATTCTCGCAACGCAAAGCACCCCTTTTTTCTCAAGGCTAGGGTCATAATTAAAAAGCGCTGTATCGATGGCATTTGGAACGATCACTGTTTTGCTTTGTATTTTGAAATCATCCTTGATTCGTTCAAGCTCACTATTTGAATTAGGAAGTAAAACCGCACATTCATCAAGTATTTTTTGAATAGACTGATCAAAACCTAATGTTAAATATTCCTTAGATCCCGGATGCTCCCCATTTTTGATCCATCGGGCGATGGATTTCAGGTATTCCGTTTTCCCTTTCCCGACTATTTTCGATAAAAGCTGGAAGATTCCTCCTCTAACATGTTGGTCATATTCGCTATAATCGACATAAATAGGAGAAATTACATAAGGTAAACCTGAAGAAAGATGTTTTAATATGGCACCCGGACGAATCAAATTAAAAAAATGTAAGAGGTCATACTGTGAATAATCGACAGGCTTTTCATTGGTCAATATATCCACTTTTACATCATAGTTTTTCTCCAAATATTCTTTTGTCTTCAACATTTGAATAGTATCGCCACCGGGTGCGGAATACAATGTGGGACGGGATATAAACAAAACCTTGATCATGTGTTACAAAAATCGTTGTTTTAATTTTGATAAGCGATAACGAAGCATGTTTTCATAATAATCGAGCTTTAATTGAAGTTTACTTTTATCAAGGTGAAGTTGCTTTGCTTTATTTGCTTCTAAATAAGCAGGAGATGGATTTTGCTGGCTCATCCCACCTGTTTCCATATAAGTGATCGGTAGATCGACAAATACCGCTTTTAAGTCTTTTTTTCGCAAGAATATTTCATAATCCATTGCGATTTTAAAATCCAGACTGAAGTATCCGTTCTTTTCGAAAAAAGATTGATTATGAAATGTGGCCGGATGAATGATAGTGCATTCTCTTTCTAAGGTTTTTCTGGAAAATGGTTTTCCAAAGGATTTCCCTATGTTTCCATCTTTATCAACTTCGGTTAATTTTCCGAAAACGATATCCGCATCCTGATTTTTTTCCAAAAAAGGAAGCATTTTAGAAATTGAACCTGAATCCTGAAAACAGTCAGCTGCATTTAGCAAAATGATCCATTTGCCTTTCGCTGCCTTCACTCCCTTATTAAAAGCATCCGAAATCCCTTTATCTTTTTCTGAAATCCAATAAGACAAATGAATTTCCTTTTCCCTTATCAGATCAACCGTGCTGCTATCAGAACCGCCATCTATGATGATGTATTCCTTATTGGCATAATCTTGATCTAAAACACTTTCTATCGTCTTAGCTAAGCCTTTTGGATCATTAAATACGATCGTTACAATGCTTATTAGAGGAAAATAGGTCATGGCATTAATTTAATAAAATTAGAAAGTCTAAATTGGGTTTATGGTTCTAGTATATTCCATTCATTTTTAAGTTTTCGAGTAAGCACTTTTTTATAATATCGAAGTCCTTTCTTTAAATCTACAATAGATTTTAGCTTTGGTTTATCTGCTATCCTCTTTACGATCTGATATTGAATAAGTAATTCGTTCACATAGGGAATATATAAGTCTCGAATGAGCTCTTCATTAAGTTCATAATCGCTTAGATCGATCTTTCCATTCGATAAAAATTTCAGTCCGTGAAAATGATAAAAATAAAGGGGCGTTTTCTTTCCTGTTGCTTTCAAAATGATACTGGGACTTCCCTCTTCATCCAGATCCAGATCCACTTGCTGTATATTCCATGGAGCCAAGCCAATCCCTAATTCTTCCGTCGAATAGATCCCTTCAAAATTCGCTTCCCAGGAATCCAAATATTTTTGATCACCGAATTTCCCGTCTTCTACCCTTGCATAGCACCAGTCTATGCAGGCGTCAAGCCACCAATTCAAGACCTTTAATCCTCTTTGATCATTTTTAAAATACATAAATTGAACACAGTACTTCCCACTTAATAAAGTTTGATCATATTTCTTAGTATAATGATGCGGCGTAATGATAACCGAATTATCACCGGCCTTTTTAATGATCTCAATGGGATCAGCATAGAAATACAGGTCTGCATCAAGGTAGGTACAATGATCCAGTTTAAATTGCTCAATACAATAAAGGATCGTTGAGGGTGTGGAAGTCCAGCAGTATTCCGCTTGTGTTCTGCTATTTTTTACCGAAAGCAATTTTTCTGACTCGAAATCATTCAATGATATGATCGTAGCCTTCGTTAAATTTAGTTTCTTTAATATCGTATAGCTATCCTGATCGAAGGCAAATATATAGAGATGGAAATCCTTAGATTGTCTTTCCAGCGAATGATACATAGCTAAACCCCGCGTCAAATAGAAAGAATCGAATAATGTGCAAAAGTTTAATTTCATCTTATTTTCTTCTAAAAACAAATCCTTTGTGAGGCAAGGATAAATTACAATCCATTAGCACTTCAAATTCATCGATAAGTTCGTATTCTTTCATTTTTTCTTTCAATTTATCCTCAGAAATAAACCAGCAAGGATAGGATGCTTTATAAATGCTTTCGGGAACATGTTGAACCGTTAATCTTGATCTATTTCCCGGACTAACAGGAGTTTTATCAAAAATAACATAGTCAAATTTGCAGCTTAATAATTGGTCTAAATAATCAAATGGATCAGGAAGATAGCTCAAGACGCTCGAAAGCAATAAGACTTGTGCTTTTTCTTTAGCTGCAAAGCTTGCAATATCATAATAAAAATGAAGGTGATCAATATGAATGTTTTCCAATGCATAATCTACATAATGCTTTTGTTCGATCACACTCCAACTGAAGTCTATTCCTCCCAAAAATCTTCGATGTTGTAGAAAGGTGGATCCAAGTGCACCACCAAAATCGCAAATCGATAATTTATTTTCATTTTCTTTTGCGATCAATAAAAGATGGCTAAGAATAGGATGATTGATTTCCTCTTTATAAAAAGCTACAGAATCTCTTTCAAATAAGGCTCTTCCGGCGATTACTTCTTGTACAGACAAGGCTGATTTTTGAAGAATTGAATACTCGTCATAGCCAACTGAATTTTTTGAAGCTGTTTCCCAATCCTTGTAATTTCCTTCCCATATCAATCCTTTTTTTCGCCACTTCCTCAATAAATTATACAGAATAGGAGGAAAATAATTTTTGATCCTTAAACTCATATTTTCAATTTATTAAGAAAGCGTTTTAGTAAAGAAGGGCTCAAACTTTTAAAAAAGCGTCGAAAAGCCTGATACATGGATTCATCCTGTTCCACCTTTTCAGGCTTGAGAAATTCATCTGAATCATTTACTTCAAAAAAATCAAATTTATCTGTTTTTGCGACATGGGTACCGCTTCCATCCATTCCAATATTTCGTACTAGAGTGGACGAAGGATAAAGCGTAAGTTTATTATTCAAAAAGGCGGAGGCATACCATCGAATGGCCCATGAATCAACTTTTCCTTCCATCTGATCTTTTAGCATTTTTAAATAAGGATAGCTTCCTCCAAAATCAAAGCGATCCGCTAATTCCTTGTCTTTTGAAATGGCTTCATATAATTTTTGTGCATCAGGATCAAACAAAGCCCATCCCCTTTTCCATGTGGCCCAAGCCCAGCAATCGGCCCCTTGAATAAAAAAGGGAGCATTCGAATTTGCTTTAATTGGATAAACATAGCCATGAATTGAAATCACTTTCTCTTCTTTCTCATATTCATCCAAATAATGATTCATGTAGGCTAAAAAGGTAGGAGAAACAACAAGGTCATCTTCTAAAACAATGACTTTTCCATACTTCTTTATAACTTCTGAAACTCCTTCAATTACCGATTTGGCAAGACCTTTATTCCTATCACTTTCGATTATTTCTATTGATTTAAAAGCTGTGAAATTCTGAATTAGCTTCCTTGTCTCATTTACCTTTTCCCAATCGCTTTCCCTTTTTGCACCATCCGAATAGATGATCAAATTGCTTTCTGCAGCTAGTTCGCAAGCCATTAATGCCTTTAGCGTACTTTCAGTGTGCTGAGGGCGATTGTATGTAAAAAGTACAACTGGAGCTAAAGCCATTTTTAAATCATTAAGCAGTTTTCTTTTCTATAAAAAACCGTTGTACATCCAAAGTTTACCAATCCAGGAGCTATTCCATAGAAATCAATTTTCTTAAATCCCTTGTCTAAGAGAAAGTCAATCCCTTCTTTGTATTCTTCCCGTTCCGAATTATCCAATACTAAAACTCCCTGTTCGTTCAAAGCACTATAGGCATTTTTTATGCACCCTACTCTCATTCTTCCATCGACCAAAATAATATCAAAGCTTCGATCCATCTCATTAGCCGTTTTCTCATAGCCCTTTTCTAAGTCTTTATAATAGAGCTTACAATTACTAAGCATGCTTCCGCTAACCTTATCAAACCACTCTTTATTATGTTCTACGGAAAATACATTCTGCACTCTTTCCCCAAAATAATGAGTAGAATTTCCACTTCCAAACTCAAAGACCGTCATACTTTTAGTCAGTCTCTTATCGATGAAGTGAATGAAAGGAAGTGTTACCCATGGTAATGGTTTTCCTTCCGCATCCTGAGGTGATTTTTGATAAGATTTTAACCATCCCGTTTCTACAAAATAGCCATATTCCAAAAACGAGATCATTTCCCTAACTAAGCGAAAGTGACAAATAACAAAAAAGAATTTTTTTATGGCTTTCATACGGATTTGATATGTGAAGGGTTAAATGCTCTCAGAAGCAGAAGCACCTGACCTCTTGTTCTTTTGAAAAATATAATTGAGAATGTCGCTATGGTATAGGAGATTAATGAGGCTATTGCTGCTCCATTAATTCCATATTTAGGAATTAAATAAAAGTTTAAAATGATATTGATAATGGCACCAATTAAGGTTCGGTATAAACTAACATTTAATAATCGTTCAATCGTGAGGTATTGACTTGTTGCTACTCCCAAAAAGGTACTATAAATTGAAAAAGAATAAATAAATAAGATCATCCCTGAACCTTCATATGCTTCACCATACATCAGCTTCATGATCCAGAATGAATTTACAGCGATCACAAGGGTCAAGATCAAAGCTAAATAGGTCATTATAGAATAAAACTGCATTAATTTAGCTTTATACTTCTCATTTTCATGCTTTTTCACAAAGGTGATTGCGGCTAAATAAGAACCCGTAAGAATCATTGGTAAAAAGTAAACTAGCTCCAGAATTTTAACCCCTATCGAATAGATCCCATTTGCTTTCTCGCCCAGCATTTCCGTGATCATAATTTGATCTATTCGCATATAGAAAATAATCAATACGCTTGAAATAGCTAGAGGAAGAATATCTCTGGCATAGTCCTTTATGATCTCTGTTTTAAAAGTGAAATAGAATCTGATCCCGATTTTTTTTCTGAAAAAGAAGAATAGTCCAATTCCTGCGATAAACAATTCAATGGAACTTGAAGCGACAAACCAGATCAAAGGAGCCTTATAATAGATCAGTGCTAATTTATATCCTGATATCAGGAAATAGGAAATCGAACGTGATATTGAGCTGTATTTTGAACGTAAGATGGATTGAAAATAATAGTCGAAAATATCAGCCGTTTGAAATATAAATCCAATTGATAAGACCAAAACATAGCCTATATAGGGAGAATCCCATCCCTTCCAAAAACCGATAATTAAAAGGGCTAAGATCAGCGCAAAAAGACTGGAAATACTTCTGGCAATGAGTGTTGTTGAAATGATCTCACTGCTTTTTTCCTTATTATTTACAAATTCACGAGGTAGTATAGAATCGAAACCTAAATAAGAGATCACTGAAAAAAAAGAAACAAAGGAAGTAGCGAAACTCCATGTCCCCATATCATCAGGACCCAAAAAACGAGCAACAGCAATACTTACAAGAAGTCCAAGAATTAGTTTAATTCCTTTATCGGCGAACAACCATCCTGTATTTCTAACCAGATCTGAATTAATTAATCGTTTCAATAAGTGCATTTATTTGGGCGAAGATAAATAACATTCTATAAGATTTAATAGACATAATTTATACTTTTGAACCTCAATTTGATAATAGAACTAAATGGCTTATTTTCTTAATCTTAAAACATTTACAGATAAACGTGGTAATTTAACGGTTATTGAAAAAGTCATTCCCTTTGATATTAAGCGTATTTTTTACATCTATGGGGTAGATGACTCTAGGAGAGGAGGTCATCGCCATCATAAAACCATTCAGGCCGCTATTTGTTTGAAAGGAGAATGTAAGATTCATAATAATAATGGAAAAGGAAGGGTTGAAGAATTCCATTTAGATTCGCCGGATAAGTGTTTGATATTAGAAGCTGAAGACTGGCACGAAATGTATGAATTTAGTGAAGATGCAATATTAATGGTGCTCGCTTCCGAAGAATATCAAGAAGCTGATTATATCTTTAATCCATATCCATGATCCCCTACGAAGACCTTGGCCGACTAAACAAATCCTTTTTTAACGAATATGAAAAAGAATTCAGCTCTTTTTTAGAGAGTGGTTGGTATATCTTGGGTAAAAATGTATCTAAATTCGAAAATGAATTTGCAAACTATTGTGGAAGTTCACATTGTGTTGGAGTTGCATCAGGATTAGATGCTTTGCTACTTGGATTAAAAGCCCTCGATCTTAAGGAAAATGCGGAAGTAATCGTACCCTCAAATACTTATATAGCCACTATTCTGGCGGTGATCCAGGCTGGATTTAAACCTGTATTGGTTGAGCCTTCCATTTTAACTTATAATATCGATCCTTCACTTATTGAAGCACATATAAATAAAAATACCGCTTGTATTCTTGTGGTTCATTTATATGGAAAGTGCTGTGAGATGGATCCTATATTGGATCTGGCAAAAAAGCATAAACTATTTGTATTAGAAGATGCTGCTCAGGCTCATGGTGCTGAATATAAAGGTAAAAAAGCCGGGACATTTGGGGACATTGCTGCATTTAGTTTTTATCCAACTAAGAATCTGGGTGCTTTAGGAGATGGCGGAGCTATAACGACTGATAATCCTTTATATGCTGAAAGAATAAAGAGCTTAAGAAATTACGGATCGAGTAAGAAATACTATAATGATCATTTAGGTTATAATTCTCGATTGGATGAGTTGCAGGCTACTTTTCTTAGTATTAAGCTTAGATCACTTGATGAGATCAATAAGCATAAGAGAAAATTAGCTAAGCTCTATTTCGAATTATTAGCAGAATCCCCTTTTATTTTACCTGAGGCGAATAATACATTTTATGATGTCTACCATATTTTTAATATCCGACATCCGAAACGGGATGAATTGAAAGTTTATTTAGAAGAAAATAATGTAAAAACAGAGATCCACTACCCTGTTTCACCGGTTCATCAGCTAGCGATGAAAGGAATAATAGATCATTTTGCAACGCCGATCGCAAATGAAATTAATAAAACAACTTTAAGTCTACCTATTTCCTTTATGCACACTGAAGAAGATGTTCGAAAGATTTGTGAGCTTTTACTTAGATTCAAATAAATCATTTTAAAATCAAAAGTTGCTCTAACTGAGTTTTCTCTCCTTTAAATACATTTAGATCTGTATTTCCTTCAATGCCATTTACTTTTCCTTTTTCAGAAAATTGCCAGAAGGTCCATATTTTATCGTGAATGGGTCGATCTAATTTATTATAATTGGCGATCCAGAAAATGTAGTCCTTAAACATCTCGTCACTTAGCAGATCCTTATAATGACTGGCTCCAGTATAAATGATGGGCCTTACACCATAATGTGCTTCTACCGTATCGAGCCATCTTTTTAGTCCGTTTCGTAAAGACTGTCTCGACTGGATCCTTGAAAATTTTTCAATATCCAGCACCGGAGGCAGATCACCCTTTTCCAGGCGAACCCGCTTAATAAAGCGCTCAGCTTGTTTCAGGGAATTTTCATCCGGTCGGTAATAATGATAAGCGCCTCTCAGGATGCCATTTTTACGGGCATGCTTCCAATTATAATTAAAGTACTTATCATTACTGTCATCCCCCTGTGTAGCGCGTATAAAGACAAAAGAGATTGGCTTGTCATCAATGGTTTTTACCTGATCCCAATTGATCATTCCCTGATAATGAGAGATATCACTCCCAAAGACCTGATTCGCACGCAGTAGTAAGGGGATATT
>JAHECK010000120.1:0-5773 GCA_024641785.1 Flavobacteriales bacterium
ATTCGAAGCCTCTTAATGGGGCTCTGAATAAGGCCCAGAAACCCTGGGGTTCAGCGTCTACTTTATGATAGGTGCCCGCTACTACAACCATTCTGCCGTTCACGTCTGCTCGATCAAATTCGCCTGCAGGTACGATCCAGGTAAGAAGAATAAACAATAAAAGAATGGCACTTACAATGACCAGAGAATCGGGTGACTTTTTTAACATAGAAGTAAACTTAACAAAAAAGTCCAAATTTTGAATGGTTTCTAAGTGATCCTGTTCTTCGAGGTACGAAAAGCATCAGGATAGTATCGAGGGAATTTATCCATCAGACATTCCATTTTGGATTTTATAAAAACCTCTTCATAAATACTTCAAATCAAATGAAAACTGAACTAAACCTTTTAAAAAAACATTTTTATATTTACTCGGAAAACTAACAAACTTTTTATGATAAAAAATGCATTCTTCCTAGCAGTTCTTTTCTTATTCGTTTTTACAAATAGTTCAAAAGCACAAGAAATGACTAACGCACTTCCTGATTATGATCATAAAATAGAACTGACTCCAATGGTTGGCTATGCACTAAATGGGAGTTTAGTTTTCACTTCAGGGAAAGTAAAGTTTGATGATAATATCAATTATGGACTCGCTTTGTCAGTTGCTACCCGATATGGAACTTTTATTGAAGCTATGTATTCTTTTACTGCTTCCAAAACCTATTATACATCCTATATTTTAGGTTCGGGAAATAAATCCTTCACTACAAATATTAATTATATCCAATTAGGAGGAGTAAAAGAATTTAAAGACGGACAAATTCGTCCATTTGGGTCTTTATCTCTTGGTGCTTCAGGTTTTGTTCCTCAAGAAAGAGGCTACGAATCCTGGTGGTCTTTTGCTATGAATTTGGGTCTTGGTGTAAAGATCAACATTAGTGAAAAAATCGGAATAAGATTACAAGCTCGCATGCTAATGCCTCTAGACTTTTATGGTATTGGCATCTTCTGTGGAACCGGTGGATGTGGCGGAGGAGTAAGTCTTTCCAGCAATGTTATTCAAGGAGACTTTATGGGAGGATTGGTTATTGGAATTAATTAACCTCCAATAATTGACATCGACTGTTTGAAACCGCCTAATTTATTTTCTTTTTCAGCTTCAAAACCATCTTTATATTTAGCAGCAATCGCCTTGGCTATGGTTTCCCATAATTTTTCTTCATCACCTGGATATTGTCTAATAATATCTCGAATAGAAACTCCTCCTCCCTCATAGAGACAGGTTTTCAATTCTCCAAAAGATGTAAGTCGGATCCGGTTACATGTCGAGCAAAAAGTTCTTGAATAAGCCGGGATAATCCCAACACTACCTAAAGACCCTTTGATCTTGTAATTTAATGAAGTTGAAGAGGCTGCATCTTCGATCTTATATAGACCTGGGTAAGCTTTTTCTATTCTTGCTAAAATGCTTTTATAGTCGATGAAGTTTTTACTCTTATCGTTCGATTTTCCATCGAAAGGCATTTCCTCAATAAAACGGACTCCTACTTTATTTTTAATTGAAAACCCAGCTAAACTTTCAATTTCATCATCATTAATACCGTCCATTAAAACTGCATTCATACGAACTTCCATTCCCAGTTCGAGCATTTTATTTAAGGCCCGGATCACTTTATCAAAATCATCTCTTAAAGTGACCCGATTAAATTTCTCTTTATCTAAGGTATCCAAACTTAAATTTATTCGATTTATTCCAAGTGACTTCAGCTCTTCTAAATAATCATAAACAAGTACTCCATTGGTAGTAAGTGTTATTTCATCAAAGCCATAGGTACTAAGTTCACGAAGAAAGAACATTAGGTTCTTCCGGGCTAAAGGTTCTCCCCCTGTTAGCCTCACTTTTCGGATTCCTTTTTTCTGCAAAACACGCATAATAAAAAGCATTTCCTCATAGCTTAAAAGTTCATTTTTAGGAGCAAAAACGATGTCGTGTGGCATGCAATAAGTGCATCTTAAATTGCATCTATCGGTTACAGATAAACGCACGTAATCTATTTTTCTGCCTAAACTATCGTATATCACTATAATTCTTTGTTTAAGACCGTAGTCTTTCTAATTTTGAAAACAAATATATAGCATTTATGGTAGTTCAATTGCTCTTATTCGGCATAACGAAAGATATCATTGGAAAATCTCCATTTAGCTTTGAAATTCAGGGGGAGAATACGGCAGGAAATTTATTAAAGCAATTGATAAAGCAGTATCCCACCTTAAAAGAACTAAATAGCATCGCGATTGCGGTGAACGGGAACTATTCTAATGAGAGCACTATTGTCGCTGCCGGTGATGAGATTGCATTAATACCCCCAGTTAGCGGAGGATAATGATAGCACTAAGTAAAAATAAAATCGATATCGCCAAAGTAATCCAGGCAGCCACTTCGGACCAGGCCGGCGCGATCGATGTATTTATTGGAACCGTAAGGAACAAGACCAAGAATAAAAAAGTCATTCGATTAGAATTTGAAGCCTATGAAAGTATGGCAATTAAAGAACTGGAGCAGATAAAAGCGCTTGCTTTTGAAAAATGGCCCATATTAAAAATAGCGATCGTTCATGCCATTGGGGTTTTGGAAATTGGAGCAGTGCCCGTGGTTATTGCTGTTTCCACTCCTCATCGTAAAGATGCTTTTGAAGCATGTGAGTTTGTAATTGATGAGCTAAAGAAAACAGTCCCTATCTGGAAAAAAGAATTCTTTGAAGATGGTGAAGTCTGGGTTTCATCTCATCCCTAATTAAAGAACAAAAAGCTCACTCGCTAAAGAATCTGAGATCAGCCATCCTTCTATAGTCAGTTTAAGGAAGTTATCCGACATAATTGCCCATCCTTTCGAGATCCACTGATTGCTTAATTCTATTATTTCCTCTGAAAAAAGTGCAGGGTAAAGGCCTTTTAAAGTCTCCAGATCCAATCCTTTTTCATGCCGAAGGGAAGTCATTATAATTTCATTGAAGCGATCCTTCTCACTTAATATTTCAGCATCATAGCAAGAGCCATTAATCGAAACTTCTTTTGCATACTTTCGATTATTAGAGATATTCCATCTCCGTTCTTTTCCATCAAAAGAATGCGCTCCGGGACCAATTCCTAAATAAGATTCACCTGACCAATAGGATGAATTGTGCTTCGCCTCAAAACCTCTTTTTGCATAATTTGAAATTTCGTAATGATGGTATCCTTTCCCTACCAATATCTTATGCAGCATTAGAAACTGATCATT
Source organism: Flavobacteriales bacterium (assembly GCA_024641785.1). Classification (GTDB taxonomy): domain Bacteria; phylum Bacteroidota; class Bacteroidia; order Flavobacteriales_D; family JAHECK01; genus JAHECK01. Next base: position 3,263 of record JAHECK010000120.1, read on the forward strand.
TACCTCATCCTCATCCAACAACTTTACTTTAGCTGTTTTTACTTGATGAGCCAGCGCTGTTTTTTCCTCTATACTTAATTGATAGGCAGAAATATGTTCCGGATCGAGGGATAATAGTTTTTCAATATCATTTAATAATATCTCTTTAGAAGATCCAGGCAAACCCATAATCAGATCCATCGATAAATTTGAAAAGCCCGCTTTTCTTGCTCTTTCAATTCCTGAGATCGCATCAGATGACCGATGTTGTCTATTGATCGTTTCGAGCAAGTGATCATTAAAACTTTGAATACCAATACTTAACCGATTAACTCCTTCTTGTTTCCAAAATTCCAACTTTTCTACACTCAGATCTTCAGGATTACATTCCAAGGTAACTTCCTCAATTTGATCGCAATTCAAATGGGTATTAATGCTTAAAAATAGATTTTTGAATTCCTCTTTATTTAATATGCTCGGAGTTCCCCCTCCAAAATAAATGCTTTTTAAAGGCATCATCCATTTTGATGAAAAAAATTGGATCTCCTGATCCATCGCATTTAGCACATCTGATTTACTATCGAAAGAAGTAGAGAAATGAAAATTGCAATAGCTACAGGCGCGATAGCAATAGGGTATATGAAGATAGAGTCCCGACAAAGATTATTTGTAAATTACCGGAGTAGTGAGAATATTACTGCTGTGTAATGCCCTATCGATCAATTCAATATTAAAACGAATACTATCAGGACGATTTATTGGTAAGGTGATAGAAACTTCGATATCTCCTTTTAAGGTTTTATTCTGACCCGAAGGTGTAATGTCAGGAACACGATAATAAAAAGGAACGATAAGATCTGCTTCTTCCCATACATCCCCATTTTTTACAAAATAATAAAGCAATAGATTGTAATAATATTTATTAAAATTTACCTCATCAAGGTTATAAGGAGCAACGGTATCCGCATCATTTAAGCCAATATCACCATCCCCGTCTGTGAATGAGATGGTAATCGTAGCCGGACTTAAATATGTTTGATCGGGGGACATTAAAATAGCCGGTTCAATTGGATATACATTATCCTTTTTACAGGAATAAAATACTCCTGAAAGTAGTATGAAAACGATAATACCAATCTGAAATTTCATGTTACGAAGTTAAAAAATCAAGGATAATAATAAAAACGTCGAATTCATCATTTTTGATATAATGAATATCTCTATTTTTGATCCATGCTAAATTTCGATACTTTAAAAAAGAGAATCTTCTCTATTGATAACGAAGATAGCTTTAGTTCAGTTGCCTTAGATCTATTTGAACTGCATAAAAAACATAATTCCGTCTATCGGGAATTTATTTTTTCCTTACCAAAAGCATTTCAAAAACCTGATTACTATAAACAAATTCCCTGTCTTCCTATTGAACTTTTTAAATCCAGGAAGATCCTTCTTGATGATCAGGAAACGCTTATAGCATTTAAAAGCAGTGGGACCACCGGAAGCATTCAAAGTGTGCATCATGTTTCGGATCCTAAATGGTACATAGAAAATAGTAAGCGCATTTTCAGCTCCTTTTATGGAGATATAAATAACCATTGCATTATTGCCCTGCTCCCCTCCTATTTAGAAAGAGACGGTTCTTCTCTGGTGCTTATGGCGAATGAACTTATTGAAGAAAGTAAGCATTCGATGAGTGGGTTTTATTTAGCAGATCTCGAGCAATTATACCAACACTTATTGACATTAAAGAGCCAAAAGCAGAAAACCATTTTATTAGGGGTAAGTTTTGCTTTACTTGACTTTGCCGAAAAATTTAAAATAGATTTCCCTGAACTTATTGTAATGGAGACAGGCGGAATGAAAGGGCAACGAAAAGAATTGATCAGAGAAGAATTGCATCAGATCTTAAAGAATGCCTTTGGTGTTGCTTCCATTCATTCGGAATATGGAATGACCGAGCTTTTTTCTCAAGCTTATTCCACCTCAATGGGGCAATTTCAAACGCCGCCCTGGATGAAAATAATCATCCGGGATTCGAATGATCCATTTGCCCTCTTAAAAGAAAATGAAGTTGGTGGTATGAATATAATAGATCTGGCAAATATCTATTCCTGTCCGTTTATCGCAACACAGGATCTTGGGAAAACTAGCGAACTGGGTTTTGAAATTCTCGGAAGATTCGACAATTCAGACATTAGAGGATGTAATCTTCTAGCCCTATAGAAACCCCTCTCTTATTGCTTTTCCTTTTAACCTATTTTAACGCCGGGTAAAAAATAATTGTTTTTATTTTGTAGTTAAGAAGCTATTAAATCGATAAATATGAAAGCATTTTTTAAAACATTAGCAATTGCATTATTAGGAGCACTTATCGCTTTAGGAATTTCAGATCAATTAAAATTAAAAGATCAAAAACCATTAATAAAAGAGGAAGTATCATCGCCGAGTATTGGTCAGTTTACGATGTACGATACCCCTCAATCAAGTCCGCCCAGTTTTTCAGAAATTGCGAAAAGCACTATTCCGGCGGTG
>JAHECK010000120.1:5783-9009 GCA_024641785.1 Flavobacteriales bacterium
ACACTATGATCCATTTGCTCAAATGTTTGGGCAAGGCAATCAAAATCAGAAACAGATCGGTGCGGGAAGTGGAGTTATCATTGGCTCTGATGGTTATATTGTCACTAACAATCATGTTATTGAGGGAGCTGATAATATTTATGTCACCACGAATAATAATAAGACTTACAGCGCTACTGTTATAGGAAATGATCCTGCCACCGACATCGCTCTATTAAAAATTGAAGAAAGTGATTTACCTATCATCCAATTTGGAAATTCAGATCAGGCACAAATTGGCGAATGGGTTTTGGCTGTTGGAAATCCATTTAATCTTACTTCTACCGTAACCGCAGGTATTATTAGTGCAAAATCAAGAAATATTAATTTATTACGTCCCGACCAAAATACTTTTCCTATTGAATCCTTTATTCAAACAGATGCTGCCGTTAACCCCGGAAATAGCGGAGGGGCCTTAGTCAATACCAATGGACAATTGATAGGGATCAATACAGCCATTGCATCCAGAACCGGAAGTTATTCTGGTTATTCATTTGCTGTACCCTCCAAGATCGTTCAAAAAGTTGCGAATGACATACGAGAGTTTGGTGAAGTTCAACGAGCTTTGATCGGAGTAAATATTTTGAATGTAAATCAGGAAATTGCAGACGGACTTAAACTTAAGGAAGTAAATGGAGTTCTAGTTACCGCACTTACTCAAAATGGAGCTGCAAAAGAAGGTGGACTCATCCCGAACGATGTTATTGTAAGCGTAAATGGAGAGTCAACGCTTAGTGTTCCTGAATTACAGGAAGAGATCAGCCAATATCGTCCCGGTGATCATGTTATCGTATCGGTTATTCGAGATAATAAACTGGAAGATTTTAATATCACTTTAAGAAATCAAGCAGGAACAACTGCTATTTACAAAAAATCAGATTATGATGCTTCAAAAATGCTGGAAGCAGAACTGGTAGAATTAGATCTTATTAATTTAAGGAGATATGGTTTGAAAAACGGAATTCAAATAGTTGCTTTTAAAGGAAATAAACTTCAAAATCTCGGAATAAAAAAAGGATTTATCATCACTCATGTAGATCGCGTTCCGGTAAGTTCTAAAATGGATATCGCACAGATCTTACTACAATCGAAAGAAGATGTTTTATTATCAGGAATTTATCCGAATGGACAAAAAGCAAGCTATGGATTAGGTGTATAAAATACACTTCCTTTATCCTTCAATAAATTTAGAAAGGTGCTGATTTACTTAAGATTAGCACCTTTTATTTTTCCCAAAAAAAAGATTTAAAAAGATTTTATAAGCAAGAGTAATGGACTATTTTTGCGGCAATATTTAAGAAGGTGTTGTGAAGCACAAAAAAAATGGTCGTCCACTTCTTTCTATTGATGCTGATCTGCTAGCAGGACGATTCATTGGGGCTTATATTTTCAATACAAGCCATCGTTCGATTTCAATTAAAAAAAACCATAAAATAATATCATGAGTAAATTAAATTATAACGATGAATTTAATAATTGGGTTGACCGTGAAAAAGCGGCTTACGACCTCATCGGATCTGTTGGGAATTTAATATGTAATAAGTCAGTTGAGCTTGTTCTTTTTAGAAATCCATTGGTTGACCAAAGTACTTCTGAAATTTTAAGATTACATAAGTATGCCAAAGACATGGTAGAAAAGCCTATCAATGTTTTCCATTCTGCTCCATTAGCTCGTGCTATATTGAATATGGATATATCCCCTGCTAAGATCGATATTGGAAAATTAGCTTTTGAATGGGATGAGGAAAAAGAAAATTATTCGGATCATAATGAGTTTCTTAATGACAAATTAAAGCACTTATTGAATGGAACACATGAAGTTATGACTCCTAGAGATGTTATTCTTTATGGTTTTGGACGAATCGGTAGATTAGTTGCCCGTGAATTGATCAAACAATTCGGAAAAGGTCAGCAACTTCGATTACGTGCGATCGTAACTCGAGGTAACAGTGATGAAGAGATCGCAAAACGTGCCGCTTTACTTCGATTAGATTCTGTACATGGCGATTTCCCGGGCATCATTCAGGAAGATTTTGAAAATAAAGCTTTACATATCAATGGACAAATGGTTCAGATGATCGCATCTAACAGTCCTGATAGTAATGATTATACAAAATATGGCATTAATGATGCGCTTATTATCGATAACACAGGCGCATTCAGAGATAAAGAAGCATTGGGTTTACACCTTCTTTCTAAAGGAGTTAGTCAGGTTTTATTGACCGCTCCGGGAAAAGAAATTCCTAATGTAGTTTATGGAATTAATGAAGGGGATATTAACCTTGATGAAGATGCTATTTATTCAGCTGCTTCATGTACTACCAATGCGATCAGTCCGATCTTAAAAGTAATGAACGATAACTTTGGTATTGTTAAGGGACATATCGAAACCGTTCATGCTTATACCAACGACCAGAATTTGCTTGACAATTTCCATAAAAAACACCGTAGAGGACGTTCTGCAGCCATCAATATGGTTATAACAGAAACAGGTGCTGGAAATGCTGTAACTAAAGTAATTCCGGAATTAAAAGATAAACTTACTGCGAATGCAGTACGTGTGCCTGTTCCAAACGGATCTTTAGCGATCTTACAACTTACTTTAGAAAAAGAAGTGACTAAAGAAGAAGTGAATTTAGCAGTTAAGGAAGAAGCATTTAGAGGAAGAATGGTAAATCAGATCCACTACTCTATCGAAAACGATCTTGTTTCAAATGATATCGTTGGAGATACTTCTCCAGCTGTATTTGATAGTCCTGCAACCATCGTTCATAAAGATGGAAAAAGTGTAGTATTATACACTTGGTACGATAATGAGTATGGATATACTAAACAAGTAATCAGACTTGCTAAATATGTTGCCAGTGTTAGAAGAGCGATCTATTATTAAAAAATAATTCTTAATAAATATCAAAGCCGTTTTTCGAAAGTAAGACGGCTTTTTTATTACAATAAGTTCGCAATTTGGCTTGCAAGCAGATCTGCTGCACCAAGATGACGTCGAAACCAGAGTTCGGGTTCGATCAATTCTATTTCGGCAAGTGCAAGTTGATCATTATTATCTCTAAAAATATCCACTCTTGCATAGACCGGAAGCGGATCGATCTGCTGGATTGCATGCTTTGAAAAAAGGATCTCTTCATCACTAGCTTTATGATCGTACACCCTACCGCCCCAATTATCTTGT
>JAHECK010000217.1 GCA_024641785.1 Flavobacteriales bacterium
CGGGTTATGAAGCTTTTGAAAGAAACAGCAAAAGCGTAATGGCCTATATCGATGGTTTCGAAAATGAAAGTATCGATTATGATGCGATCTATTCTAAAGACCTTGTGGTAATGCGAGGAACTAGTTTTGGATCTAATGACTCTACCGGTCTTGCGGAATTGATGATCAATGATCGTAAAGGTTGGGCAAAGTTTGATTTTGAGTTACTCACTCGTCCGGTTGTATTATTACCCGGTGTTAATGCAGACACTAAAAAAGTAGATGGATCTGTACGTTATTACGGAACCTGGAAAGTAACGCTTCCTGCAACCGATTCTACAGATGCAAAGTCGGGAGTGATCAAATTATATGAATCATTCGATTTTGATGAAGATGGAAAGATCGTTTATCAACAATATTATGGCGATGGATCAGGATTATTTATCTACTTAAATGGGGTAGGTGATCCAATGGCAGAGTAGTATTTTATTTAAGAAAAAGTAAATCCGGATTCTACTCATAGGATCCGGATTTGTTTTTTTAAGATCTTAAAGATCATTGAAGGTATTCTTTTTTGATACTATAATTAGAAAACCAAAGAAGAAAAGAGCCGATCCCAAAAATTAATATTGGCATTACTAAAGCGTCGTTTCCATACACTTCCAAAATAGGCGTCATAAAAAGATCGTGTGTTACCTGAATAGCGATCCCAAGCATAGAAGCAAGGAAAAAAGACTTCGCCCATTTTCGCTTTGCAAGCAGACCAATACATCCCATAAGCCCTCCAAAAACAGCAATTGCAAAAGCCACTTTCGCAAAGAGCGGATAATTAATCATAATGTCACGTTCTGCTTCGGGCATTGCTGCAAAGGCTAGTTCAGAAAAAAAAACATGATAGACAAAAGAAGCTACTCCTGATAAATTCCATAGTAGCATAAGAATACTAAGCACCCAAAACCAGATTGGGATCTTTGTAGATGTTGATGTCATAGTGGTGGTTTTAATTATTTATGAGGGTTAAGGTAGGGAAAAAGATTGAAGCGCGGTGTTTGGAGCGCGATGCGTGGTAACAATCCCTGATTAGTGTTGACCGTTTTAATTATTAAACAATCCTTTCTTTTTTTAACCACTATCTTTAATTTATATAACGTTTAGTATATGGCAAGTAGGGCAATAGAAAGCGATAAACTATCAAGTATGCACTGAGCCAAAACGTTGTATTTTGTTTTTAATTTATTCATTCTTAAAAGCCAAATCAACGATTTGGCGGTGTTTATAAATAACACAGAACTTTCGTTAACCACCGAACGCCCTATTTGCTATATACAGTGTTAGCTACCGTATTTTTCATCATAATATTGACATACTTTTTTTGTCTCCGATAGCGCAGATAAATTTAAAAATAGGTTCCATTCTTTATTATAATCAAGGTAAGAACCATGTAGTATCAAATCCCTATCGTCTTTAAATCGGCCTTTCAGAAAATCCAATCTAGTATTAAGATTAACCATCTCGTATTCTCTTTCTCCATTACGAACTTCCTTCCTTCTTTGATTAATTGTCTTATGTTCTCCAATCAAAAGAGACAAAGTAGTTGAGTCAATTATATAGTCTTTTTTCCATTCAGGATTTCTTAATAATGAATTTAAAGAGTTGTATTTCCCATCTGAAAAATCAGTCTCTAAATCATGGTGAGGAGCTAAGAAATTTGATAGCTTTCGAACCATTCCTTCAATAGTTGTCATGATTACTAGATTACAGCCTCTAAAATATTTTTTAGAATAGCATGCGATAGCTTCTTTTACACTCTGATGAAATCCTTGGTACAAGTCCGACTTTTTTAAGTAGGGTATAATATCACTTTTTACTTCTTTTATTAATTCAGGTAAGTGGCGTCCTAAATCATTTAAATCGAGTTTGCCTCTCGATATTTCCATGGCTTGCTTAACAGTTACTCTTGGTGCCCACAAAATCTCTGTAGTTATTGCAGTATGAAAAGAGTTAGATATTAAAAAGGTATAGTCTGGTTCAAATGGCTTGTTCAGCCCAATTGAAAACTGATTTTTGCTTTTTTCTACCTCTTCACAATGATTTTTAATTTTTTCTTCGTCTAATTCATTAATTAATTCTTGAACATATTTGGATAGATTCTCTACGCAATTCTCAGATTTGATTTTCTGTCTATCAGTTAACTTATCTATCCCTGGAGCTTTTGCTAGTTCGGTAATTTGCTCCATGCACATATTGATGGTTTGCTTAATTCCGAATTCCCGATCAAGGTATTTCAACTCCATTTCAGAAGGATGATCAAAAGCAAAAAGTTTTGTTTCCAAACTTTCAATAATACTCTCTATAGTAAGTTCTTTTGATATCATTTAATATGGTAGCTAACGCCCGAAATAAAACACGTGCCTTGCAGTTTCGCTACGCTTCTGATCGGGGTGTTTTTTTGCGGGGCTTTTTTTATGTGACTAAT
>JAHECK010000019.1:0-18657 GCA_024641785.1 Flavobacteriales bacterium
ACCGACAAGATCTACAGTAGTTGTTCCTATTATTGTTTCGAGAGGTAAAAAATCGGGACCCTGTTTATTGTTGATGGGCGGAATTCATGGGGATGAGTTAAATGGCGTCGAAATAGTTCGACAGATCGTAGCCAAAGGATATAATAAACCTGATGTTGGAACCATTATTTGTATTCCCCTTTTAAATGTTTTTGGTTTCCTTAATCAAACAAGGGAATTTCCTGATGGAAGAGATCTCAATCGGGTCTTTCCTGGTTCTAAGGATGGCTCATTAGCCAGTAGATTTGCCTTTCATTTAATGAAAGATATCATTCCTCATGTTGATTATTGTATTGACTATCATACGGGTGCAGCACAACGTTTTAACTATACACAGATCAGGATTGATGGCGACGATGAGGAGACTTTAAAACTGGCAAAAGCTTTTGCTGCTCCATATATCATGTTTGCAAATAACCGCGCCAGATCATTTAGAGAATCGATGATCAAACTCAATAAAAAGGTACTTCTTTTTGAAGGTGGTAAATCTCTCTACCTTGATAAAACGGTTACTAAAATTGGAATTCAAGGAGCTATTAATGTCATCCATGAATTAGGATTAAAAGATTATTCCTCTAAAATTCACAAAAAATCATCCCATATTATTATTAAGAGTTCAAAATGGATTCGTGCAAAACACTCAGGAATGTATCGTTCTTATGTAAGTGTAGGGCAGAAAGTAGAAAAAGGAATTGTACTCGGAAGCATTTCGGATCCATTTGGTGATTTTGAAAAGATCTTTAAAAATAATCAGGAAGGCTATGTCCTAAATTCAAATCATAGTCCGATCGTTAATCAAGGAGATGCTTTGTTTCATATTGGATATGAATAGATAAGGAGCTCGAAGCACTGAGTTAAGAATTTCATGCTCCAAGCTTCCAACTTCCCGCTTCCAGCTTTTCTATTTCACATAAATCGTTTTACGGTTGACAAACTCCATCATACCATCTTTTCCTAATTCACGTCCATAACCTGACTTCTTTTCTCCACCAAAAGGCAGTCTCGGATCAGATTTAACTAGTTCATTTATGAAATAAGCTCCATCACTAACTTCTCCGGCCATTTCAATCGCTTTTTCAATATTTGTTGTACAAACCGTTACACCAAGTCCATAGTTCGATTGCTCAGATAATTCAAAAGCATGTGCAATGTCTTTTGCTTTGATCATCGCTGCTATTGGACCAAAAGTTTCTTCGTCAAAAGCAGGCATACCAGGAGTTACATTTCCTAAAATAGTAGGCTCATGATAGCATTTATCTTGCTTACCGCCAAATAAGAGTTCTGCTCCCATATCAACTGATCGAATGACCTGAGAATGCAACTGATCGCTCAAATCTATTCTCGCCAAAGGACCCAGCTGTGTTTTTTCATCCATAGGATCTCCCGGATTAAGGGCGGCTACCGCTTTAGTAAACTTTGAAACAAATTCATCATAAATTTCTTCAACTAAAATAAACCGTTTCGCTGCGATACAACTTTGTCCACAATTAAGCATTCTAGCGGTTAATGCGGTTTTTACAGTTTTATCAATATCGGCATCTTTCCATACGATAAAGGCATTATTACCACCGAGTTCCAATAAGGTTTTTTTAAGGTGGCGACCCGAAATTTCAGCAACAGCAATACCTGCTCTTTCACTTCCTGTGAGGGTTACTGCTTTAATTGCATCATGAGCGATAATGCTTTCGGTTTTATCATGATGAACGATCAGATTTTGAAAAACCCCATCAGGAAATCCGGCTTTCTTAAATACATCTGCGATCATTTCTGCAGAACCAAATACGTTTGGTGCATGTTTTAAGATCCCTGTATTTCCTGCGATCAAGGTTGGTGCAGCAAAACGGAAAACTTGCCAGAATGGAAAATTCCATGGCATAATAGCCAATACACAGCCGATCGCATCATGGCGAACAAAACTTAATTGCGCCTCTGTTTTAATCACCTCATTCGCTAAAAATTCAGCGCCTTTTTCGGCATAATAATCACAAACCCAAGCACATTTCAAAACTTCTGTTCTTGATTCCGTAATCGGTTTCCCCATTTCAAGACTGATCATCTGCGCGTATTCTTCAACATTATCCCTAAGAACCTGTCCTGCTTTTATCATTAATTTAGAACGATCTTCCACACTTCGCTTACGCCATGAAGGAAAAACCTCTTTTGCTTTGTTTAACATGGCTTCAGTCTCTGCAACACTGTGTGCAGTATAAGATCCCACTACTTTTCCGTTATACGGATTGATGCTTTTAAATTCCATAATTATATAAACTGTCCGTCTGAATATGCTGTTGATTCATAATTTTTTACACCTTTCAATTTTTCAACCCAATTCCATGAGGTATAAAGTGTGATCACATTTGATTTATCTGAATCAGAATAAGATGACATTTCAAAAATCCATATTATATCCTCCGATTCTGTGAACTTGTTTGATTTTATCTGCTCGTCAAATAGTCGATACATCATGTTATTATCTTCCATTCCATCATTTAATAAACGTGCAATAAAAGAAGCGCTGGGATTTTTAACATTTACTTCCGAAGCGCTATTTAAAGCCTGAACTTTCAATTGCATTCTAACAATATCCGGTTCGCTGTATACTTTAGGAAAAGTCCAGTATAGCATACAAGCTACATTAAACAGTTCCTCATGGTATTTCAGATCGGCATATTCTTCCCACAATCGATCCTCTTTTAATTCTTCAGCAATATTTTGCCGCTGACCTTTATTTAATCGATCTCCTAATCTGAGTTCCAGCACTTTTACAGCAGCTTCCTCAGGCCTCAGATCAGATAAAGCCATGATGGTCATATCCTTTAACTCATCTTCAGAGATAGAATCAATATCATCGTATTCGATATGTTTCAATAATTGTATCAGGTTCTGGTTAGACCAGGCACCCGAGATTTCATGAACTTCCATTAATTCTTGAAGTTCAACAAGGTATTTATATTTCAATGAAAGTAATTTATTTAGTTAAGCTACCTGAAGTAGTTTTCTTTCTTTTATCTTCAATTAAAGTCGATGAATATTGAGCATGAATAGCTTTAATCCAAGTTTTTGCACGATCTTTTAGTTTAAAATCGTCAGTCATCATTCGACCACGAGTTACTAAAATCCCCATATCAGCACCTTCATAAAGATAGTCTCCTTTATTACTGATCCTTAAGAAAAAAGCTTCATTTTCAGTTTCAACTGCTCTTCTATGAGTGTCCATTCGATCAAATTGTATATAGCCGTTATCAAACATTTTCCAAATTCCGGATTTTGGAGCTTCATCAATATATTCAATCGTTTCGGCAGTATGTTTAATGATCAACTGACTCCAGCTGTCGATATTTTCTTGTCGTGCCCATCGATCATTGATCGCTTTAACACTAATATCATAATCAACACCCATCCATTCAAGTACATGAAATAGATACAATGGTGCATCAGCAAGTGCAAAGACCGCATGATTTGTAATAGAGCTGGCACCGGTAACTCTAGGGTTTAATTCACCTAAGTAAATTTGTCCATTATCCTGATCAATTAAAAAATCGAGTTCAAAATATCCTTTGTACCCTTCCTTACGCAACTGATCTCCAAATAATTGAGTATAGGTTCTTGCTTTTTTTCTTAAAGTTGGAGTAAATGAATTAGGATAGATCTCATTTCCACACCATCCCCCTTTATAAGGAGTAAGCTCATTAAAACCAACCAACTCCGTCATTAAAGGCGCTACGATGGTACCATGTCGTGTAACACAAGCTTCGATTGCTGATCCTCTGCAGTTGATCCGCTTCATTACTTTGACTTCCTTTTCTTTTACGATCTCATCTTCATACTTTTTAAACTCTTCTTCATTAGAAATGAAAAATGTAGTATGTCCAGAATCACCAAAAGGGGTTTGAATAACCAGATCAGTTCCGAGTTTCTTTGATACCTCTCCTAAGTGCTTATAGTTTTTAACTTTCGACAAAACGTAAGGAACACAAGGAACTCCGGCCTTTTCAGCGATACGATTTGTATTCACTTTATTATCCATAAAAGTTCTCATCTCTGCAGTTGGGAACATGATCTCGAGCCCCTGCTTTTTAGCTAGTTTTTCTGTTTTTTCATCAAACATCAAAAACATAACCTTTCCTGGATCTCCATTTTTTGATCTTGTTTTAATAAAATTCTGAACTTCAGGATGTTGCAAAAGATAGTTGTTAATATCCTCAATACTTTCAAATTCGTCATGAGGGATTTCCTCTTTTGGCGAGAAAACATTTGGGTGAAGACCATCAAAACATTCTATATAACAAATGAATTTAAATCCTTTAATCCACTCATCAGCACCCAATAAATTAAAGTTTGTTGCACTTATAAAATAGATCGGTGTTTCATTTTTATAGAAATATCTTCGGATATCTGCCACTCCTTTGAGAGGTTTAATATTGTCTTTTTTTACAGCCATTGTTTCTTTTTAAAATTAGTCTTAATTATTTGATTTTTTTCTCATACCGGCACCCATAGAGGTAGTGATTTTGTGTCGATTCAATACATTTTCTTTAAATACTCTCAACCCTAAATCTGCTCTGTAACCGTGAATCTCTTTTACATCTAGTGCATTTAAAAACTGAATGATCTCTTTACTTACTACCTGACCGGGCACCAATACCGGAAATCCAGGTGGATATGGAATAACAAATGAGGAAGCGACAAGAGTTCTTCCTTTATTTAATGCAGGCAAACACTCAACTAAGGGAATATATTCGTAATTATCTTCATTGTAGGCTAAAAAATAAGCCGCCCTTAAATTCCCTCCTGGGATTCCTGGTACAGCCTGAAATGAATGATGGAAATAACTGAAATCAGGTAATGGAGGAACATCCAGGGTCAGTGATTTAATCCTTCTTTGCTGAATTTCGCTTTCTCTTTTATTAAGTGCTTTACATTCCTTATCTAATTCATCTGCAATTTTAAGCAATGCGTTGGTCAAATAGCTCACGCTTCCTCTGGTCGTTCCAATATTCGTCATAAAAAGCACCGTATTTCGTGAAGTTTTATTGATCTGAATATTAAACTTATCCATTAAATATTTATTCTTGAAGGTGTCTCCATCAACGCCTGATCTTCCAACATTAAGGGTGATTTTAGTTGGGTCTAGAACAAACTCATCTTTTTCCCAGGCATCTTCCATTCGATTCCATCCATCCTTTTTATCATAATATTCTGCAAGACCTGTATGGCGAAACTCGTTGGGTATAAAATCTTTCACCGTTAATACATCAAAGTATTTACTTAATTGCGGAATGTCATTTATTTTAGCCCGAAGTACCATCGCTAATTCAATACTTTTTTCTACCAGTTCAAATCCTTCAAATTGGACCTGTCTTCTTCCTGCATCCAGCGAAGCAAGCATTTGATAGTTTGGTGAAGTAGAAGTATGGGTCATGTATGCTTCCAGAAAAGTACTTTCACTTTTCCTTCTGAAATCTTCATCCCAGATATGGATCATCGAACCCTGACGGAAACTGCTTAGTGTTTTATGAGTACTTTGAGTCGCATAAACTCGGATTCGAACCTTTTCGGGATCAGGTAATTTTGAGACCTCCCCATCGCCTAAATCATTTATATATTTCTGATATTCCTTTTTATAGGATTCACTTTTATACTTATCATGCAATTTTTTGGCAACATACATTCCTGTACGCTGCTTATAAGTATAAGTGAAACCGGCAAAAGCAAACCAGGCTTCATCCCATAAGAAGATCATATCAGGTTTAATAGCCAGTACCTCCTGCATCACTCGTTCCACATTGTAAACGATACCATCGAAAGTACAATTGGTGAGTAATAGCATTTTCACCTTATCCAAACGACCAGCCTCTTTTAATTGAAGAAGTTTGCTCTTTATATGTTCTAAAGGAACCGCTCCATAGATAGAATACTCTTCGATCGGGTAGGAATCCAGATAAACCGGAAAAGCCCCAGCCAGAACGAGTCCATAATGATGTGATTTATGACAATCTCTATCGATCATTACCACATCACCCGGTTCAACAAGCGCCTGCATTACAATTTTATTGGCTGTAGAGGTTCCGTTAGTTACAAAAAAAGTGTGCATCGAACCATAGGCATCTCTTGCCATCTCCTGAGCTCTCTTTATAGGTCCTGTAGGCTGAAGCAAAGAATCTAAACCTCCTGTAGTAGCAGATGTTTCTGCCAAAAACATGTTTCTGCCGTAGAAATCTCCAAAATCCTTGATCCATCTCGATTTGAAAACCGAATTTCCTCTGGAAATTGGCATGGCATGGAATACTCCGGTTGGTTTTTGACTATATTCTTTTAAGGCAGTAAAGAAAGGGGTTTCAAATCGTTCATTAATGCCTCTAATGATCATTAAATGCAATTCTTGAAGATCTTCTCTTCTATAAAATATCCTTTTAAATCCTGTTATTGTGCTTTCTTTAAGATCTCTAAGAGATGTATCAGTTACATAATAAAGATCGAGTTCCGGACGAAATTGTTTTATAAGAGTAGCTAAAATTGGACCCAGGTCGCTTTCAGCTTCATTCGACCTATCCGCTTTAAGTACATTTTGTATGTAGGGTTTTATCAGGTCATTAATACCTTTGGAAAGATATGGAGGGGCATATCGAATAACCACTGCCTGAATGTTATAATTGAATAACAAAGCGATCAATGCATCCTGAAACGACCGTTGAACAACAACCCCATATGCAAAAGGATCATTCGGGTCTCGTAATTCAGTTATTTTATGACGAAGGGCACGTTCATCATCATTCGACATGTCTTCCACAAATAAAACCTCGAAATAATTTTTTCTGACTCCATTTTCCCTCTCTCTGTCTTCAACCTCAGTCATACTCTCCTCGTCATCCTCTAAAAAATCAGGATGACCGCGATAACTATCACTTACTAATTGACGAGTAGTTGATGCTACTTTATTTGCCAATGCAGTATATTCAAATCTTTCCAATGCTTCTTTCAGGAGCTTTAATCTGGGCATGCCGGGAAATGCAAAATAGCATTCAACGCTGTTTAGATCATCCAAAATTTCAAGTACTTTTTCAATCTGTACTTTCTCCTTGGCAGATCCTTTTGCACTTTTTGTTAATTCAGCACTCTCTTTTTTCAGACTATTCCAATAGTCAACACGCAATTGACCAATATTATAATAAGGCGCACTAATCGATTTTTTCTTTACCACAATTTAGTTATTAGAGTGTAAGGCTAATTTATTTCCTTCAGTATCAATAAAAATAGCATAGTAACCCGCGTCGTCAGAAATAAGTGTTTTTGGCATAATTAATCGTCCCCCTGCTGCCTCTATTCTATTAGCAACAATATTCAGATCATTTCCTCCATTAAGGTATATAAGAATACCAACATCACTAGGTATGCAACCCTGCCCCATCACCAGAGCCCCTCCTATTCCATTGACCGCAGGAAAAAAAGCCATAGAAAATGCGCCAGATTCATTAATCTCCATTTCAAAACCATAAATATGATTATAAAAATTTACTGCTCTATTTATATTGAGTACCGGTATTTCGAACCAATTAACATAATCTTTAAACTCTGTATTTTCCATTTGCTATTAAATAATGATAATGCCTTAAAATTGAGATTTTATAACAATAATTACAACTATTGAGGTTTATAAAGATCATCTCCTTTATAGTCGATAATGCTGGCGGGTGATTTAATATCGCTTTCTATGTGTTTTAATTCTGCAAGACGCTCCATTTTGGTAGGCTTGATCAGTGGTCCTAAAGAATCGAGATAAGGGTGTTCCGTACCTGATTGATAGATACTAAAATTCCCTAAATGATCACGGAAACTTTTGAGTGGTTGCCCAAGTCTAAGAATTCCTAATTCACGGCTTCGCTTCACCCTTTCCATATCCAATTCGATCGGAAAGATCTCTTCTGTACTTCCTGCCTGATATAAGACCCGACCATCAGGTCCACACACTACTGACAAACCACTCCCTCCAGAATCCAATCCATTGACGTCGAAAAGAAAACATTGATTAACTGAAGCCATTGCTCTGGCAATAGAAAGTTCTATATCCCGATCGATTGTTCCTGTTAAGGTTGGATGAAGAATGACCTCAGCTCCCATTACAGCAAGTGTTCGAATCGTTTCCGGAAACCACATATCGTAGCAGATCGAAATTCCAAATTTTCCAATATCAGGTACTTCAAAAACGCAGAATTCAGAACCTGAAGTCACCCCAACTTCATAGGGATAAAAAGGAAACATTTTACGATAACGCGTCACCACTTCACCATCTGGATTTATTACCGAGGCAGTATTAAATATTTTACCTTCGCTTTTTTCAAAAATAGAACCCGGAAGCAACCAAATTCCATATTTTTTAGCGATTGCCTTCATTTCAGTTTCAAAATCCCCAGGAACTTCCTGAGCGGTATAGGTCAAAGGACCATAACCACATAACTCACTAAAAACGATCATATCCACCCAAGGATAGAGATTCATTGTAATATCAATTTTCAGTTTCATCATTTCCACATTTGAGTGTGTTGCTGAAACCTTCATCTGTATTCCTACTACGGTAAATGGATTCATATATTTTTTGCTATTTCTTTTTTAATTACACCTTCAAGTATCTCTAAACCGGTATTTAATTGCTTATCCGTTATTACAATAGGGGCAAGGATCCGAATAACGTTTTTAAATGTACCTGCACTTAAAAGAATTAAACCTTCATCTGCACATGATTTAATAATGCGGTCGCATAACTTACCATTTGGTTGTCTAGGGTCTCCGTTATTCACAAATTCAATTCCGATCATCGCTCCCATTCCTCTTACATCTCCAATTTCGACATAATGATCTTTCAATTTAAGAAATCGTTTCATGATCATTTCTCCTATCTCATTCGCTTTTTCGTTAAGCTTTTCGTCTTTCATGTATTGAATTGTGGCAATAGCTGCAACACAACTCAATGGGTTTCCAATATAGGTTCCTCCAATTGTGCCTGGTCCGGCTGCATCCATTATCTCTGCTTTTCCAAGAATAGCAGCGATCGGCATTCCTGATCCCAAAGATTTTGCATAGGTCGACATATCAGGCTGAACACCATAATTTTGCCAGCTTGCCCACTTTCCTGTACGTGCAAATCCAGACTGGATTTCATCGAAAATCAACATGATTCCGTGTTCATCACAAAATTCACGAAGCCCTTCTAAGTATTTTTTAGGAGCAGGATTAAATCCTCCTTCCCCTTGTACAGGTTCGATAATGATGGCTGCCAGATTGTTTGGATCTACTAAATTATGTCCACTTTCATATAGCCTTTTTAATTCCCATTTCACAAATTCATCCGGACTTTTAGTCTCGCTGTATCGGTAAAAATTAGGGAAAGGTAATCGGTATACTTCAGGAGCAAATGGCCCGCAATTCAATTTATAATTGATTTTACTTGTTAAGGTCATCGACATCATAGTTCGACCATGAAAAGCACCTGTAAAACATAGTACAGCCTGACGTTTAGTTGCCTGACGTGCAATTTTTATCGCATTTTCTACAGCCTCAGAACCTGTGCTTACCAACATTGCTTTGGTATGCTCTCCATGCGGCAATATCTCTGCTAATTTTTCACACAATTCAATATAAGGCTCATATGTAACCACATTAAAACTAGTGTGAATGTATTTTCCGGCCTGTTCGCGGATCGCTTCCACAACGGGCGGCGGACAATGCCCGGCATTTACAACACCTATACCACCTGCAAAATCAATAAGTTCTCTTCCATCTTCATCAATAATAATGGCTCCTCTTGCTTCTTTTACCGTAGCAGTATTAAAAACACCAACTCCATTTGCAACGACCTTTTTTCTTCTTTCTAAAAGCTCTTGCGATTTCGACATATTTGCTATCATTTTTTTCCTGATTATTTTATTTCTTTTATGCTAAATATTTTTTCTTTTTTAACGCTTATTAAGGCGCTTTGTTTTAATTCCTAATATTAATTATGGCTAGTTTTTTTCTTGAACAATCTATGATATGCAAGACTGATTTAGTATCTCTGATAATATGAAAACTTGGATTAAATAATTGTCCTATCAATATACATAAAAAAGTCGTGGTTCTAAAATATCGTCCTTTTTTAAGCTTCAATTTTACATTCTAATTATAGGCACAATAATACAATATTCTATAAATACAATGCTTAATTTCATGCGAAAGAAATAGTATTTATCATCAAGGATTGTTCTTGTCTTTTTGAAAGTTAACATGCTGATTTGATGTTTATTAAACTACAAACTATAACGATGTTAAAAGACTTATTCAACACTTTTTTGACAATCCATTCCTCCACTTTGTTTTTCGCATAAAAAACAAAGCAAGAATGATCTTAAAAATTAAAATATAAATATTCGGTTTATATAAAAATTTCTTCTATTAATGTGACTTTAGACATCTTTTATTTTAAAATTTCATTATACTTTTAAAAAATGAAAAATCAACGCTTGAAGTTCCTTATGGTATGTCTGACATGTATAGCTATTGTCAGTATCCTGGTGATTTTAGCGGAATATTTTATAAATTAAAATCCTAAATATGAAAAAAAATATGGGTTCTGCAGACCGGGTGATTAGATTCCTGATCGCTGCATTAATCGGAGTACTTTATTTTACTGATATCATTAGCGGAACATTTGGACTTGTTCTTCTTGTAATTGCTATAATTTTCCTCCTTACAAGCTTTATCAGCTTTTGTCCATTGTATTGGCCTTTTGGAATTAGTACCTGCAAAAAGAGTGAATAGATTTAAAATAATTATTCTTTAAAAATTTTACTTGCGATATCAATTTTGGGTTTATTTTTAGTGTGAAAATTTAACCACCTATTTTAAACTCAATGATCCATCCTAAAACCGAATTAAAATTTATCAGTAATGAAATTGGCTACGGGGTTGTAGCGACGGAATTTATCCCTGCCGGAACAATTACCTGGGTTCTAGATAAGCTTGATCGTGAATTTAGTCCTAAAGATTTAATTTCATTAGATCCAATTTATCAGGATATTCTGGATACCTATACCTACCGAAATAGTCAAGGTAATTTTGTTCTATGCTGGGATAACGGGAGATTTGTTAATCACAGTTTTAATTCAAATTGCCTTACCACAGCTTATGATTTTGAAATTGCTATTAGAGATATCAAACCCGGTGAACAACTGACCGATGATTATGGATATTTGAATATTCCCCAACCATTCAGAGGTGCGGATGAAGGAACAAAAAGAAAAGTGGTCTATCCGGATGATCTATTAAAATATCACAAAGTATGGGATGAAAAATTACTTAAAGTATTTAATCGGATCCCAAAAATGAATCAGCCTTTGTTGAATTTGATCACTGAAGATCTTTGGAATGAAATAAATGCTATTTCACAAGGCAAAGAAGAAATGAAATCGATATTAAACAACTATTATCAAGAAAAAAAATGAATAGGAGATGGAGTTAGAAAACCTTAAATATCCAATTGGAAAATTTGAAAAACCATCTGTTATTACTTCCGAACAAATAAAAGAATGGATCAATGAAATCGCTTTGTTACCCTCGAGATTAACAAAACTTGTTGAAAATTTAAGCTCCGAAGAACTATTGTGGCAATACCGTCCAGGAGGATGGAATATCAGACAAGTAATTCATCATTGTGCCGATAGTCATATGAATGGTTTGATCCGTTTTAAATTAAGCCTTACCGAAGACACTCCAACCATAAAACCCTATCTAGAAGGGAAATGGGCAAATACTGCAGATGCAAAGGAAGCCCCCATTGAAGATTCATTAAAAATTATTGAAGGGCTTCATTCAAGATGGATCTATCTTTTAAAAACCTTAAATTCAGAAGACCTTAAATGTGAATTTATTCATCCTGAACATGGAAAGCATTTTTCATTAGCTGAATATATTGGCAATTATGCATGGCATTCTAATCATCATTTTACCCATATTAAGCAGGCTATCAGTCATAAAGGGAATTTTTCCTAGCTCCTCTTTTTATTTAAAAAGAAATACCCAAACAATTACTCTACCTTTGCGGCCATTATAAATAGTACATGACATTTAAAGATTTAGGAATTATTGACCCTATTCTGAAAGCCCTCGAGGCAGAAGGATATACTCACCCAACACCAATACAAGAAATATCAATCCCCATTTTACTAAAGGGTAAAGACTTGCTTGCATGCGCACAAACCGGAACCGGTAAAACAGCCGCTTTTTCAATACCCATCATTCAATATCTCCAACAAGATGTTGAAAGAACTCAAGGAAAAAGGAAAATTAAAGCGCTTGTTATTACACCCACACGTGAATTAGCTATACAGATCGGTGAGAGCTTCACTGCGTATGGTAAATTCACTGATATAAAAAACACTGTGATCTTTGGCGGTGTAAAGCAATTGGCGCAAACTTCTACCTTGCGCCATGGAGTCGATGTTTTAGTTGCAACCCCTGGTAGACTCCTCGATCTAATGAGTCAAGGATTTATCAGTTTAAGAGATGTAGAGTATTTTGTATTGGATGAAGCCGATCGAATGCTGGATATGGGTTTTATTCATGATATTAAGAAGGTCATCGCAAGCCTACCTAAAAAGCGTCAATCCTTATTTTTCTCTGCTACGATGCCTTTGTCGATCATCAGCCTATCTCAAAAAATTCTTGGAGATCCGGAAAAAGTAACGATCAGACCAGAGCAAACAACAGCCGAAAAAGTTGAACAAGCAGTTTATTTTGTAAGCAAAAACAATAAACCAAATTTATTAGTACATCTATTAAATACCCAAAGCAAAGGATCTACTTTAGTTTTCTCGAGAACTAAACATGGTGCTAATAAAATTGTAAAAGTACTTGCGAAGGCAGATATCAAAGCAGATGCGATCCATGGAAATAAATCGCAAGCAGCAAGACAACGTGCCTTAGGGAATTTTAAAGATGGCAAAATTGATGTGCTGGTTGCAACTGATATTGCAGCACGTGGTATTGATATTGACGAATTAGCTCTGGTAATCAATTATGATCTTCCAAACATTCCAGAATCCTATGTACATCGTATCGGTCGTACCGGAAGAGCAAAAGCTAGTGGTATCGCTTTATCCTTTTGTGATGCAGAAGAACGCGTTTACCTGAGAGATATTCAAAAATTGATCGATCAAAGAATTCCGATCATCACCGACCAGCCTTTTGTAGATGATAGTCCTGAACCAAAAGGAAAAGCCGGAAAAACACCTCCACAGCGCCCTCAACAAAGATCGTCGGGAGGCGCAAAACGCCCTTTGAATCAGAACTCTGGTGGTCGAAGAAGAGCTCCACAATCCGGAAGTAATTCGGGTAACAGCAATCGAAAAAGACCTTTCTCAGGTAAACGCAGTTAAGACTCCTATTCTTTATTGAAAGTATGAAGTGATCTTATCGCTCATTGGATTAGTAATGCTGTAAAAAACATCGATATACTGTCCATTTTCATCTATAAGGTATTTTTGAAAATTCCATTTTACACTTGAATTATCCACACCATTTAGGTCTTTATCAGTAAGCCATTGGTATAAAGGATGTTGGTCATCTCCTTTTACATCGATCTTTTCTGTAATAATAAACTCCACTCCATAATTCTTTGTGCAGAAACTCTGAATTTCTTCAGCATCTCCCGGCTCTTGGCCACCAAATTGGTTGCAAGGCAATCCTATGATAACCAATTTATCTTTATAGGTTTCATATAGCGTTTGAAGATCTGCATATTGCGGCGTAAAACCACATTCTGAAGCGACATTGACAAAGAGTATTTTTTTGCCTTTAAATTGATGAAGATCAATATCCTCACCGCTTAAACTTTTTAGTTGAATATCATATATCGATTCCATTGGTAGTGTGTTTTTATTTTCTTGTGAGCATAATACAAAAAGGGTCATAACAAATGACATTGTCAATAGTAATTTAATCGTTTTCATTTTTCTATACTTTAATTGTTGTGATCCCTCCATCAAGTTCAAAAACTTGTCCTGAAAGGGCTCGTGCTTTTTCTGAAATTAAGTAATCGGCCATATCTGCCACATCATTCACTTCCAAAATTAATTTAAGTGGATGTCTTTCCTTGCTATTTTCTATCATTTTATCATTTCTAAGAAAGCGTGCAGAAAGTTCCGTATTTGTAAGTGTTGGAGCGATGGCATTTATTCTGATCGAACTAAGCCATTCGGCAGCGAGTGATCTTACAAGTCCTTCAACTCCAGCTTTTGCTACAGCAACACTTGAATGATAAGGCATTCCTATTTTTACAGCCACGGTGCTGAACAAAAGAACACTTGCCGTTTTTGAATTTTTCAATGCATTTGTATAAAACTGGATCGCTTTGATCGCACCGATAACATTGATCTCAAAATCGTTTCTGTAATCGTCCAATTTCAATGAACTGATTGGCTTTAAATTGATGCTTCCCGGACAATAGATCAACGAATCTACTTCTTCTAAATAAGGAAGTTCGTCATTTAAAATATCACAGTTATAGTGTTCCAGGTTCGCGTGACTGATCTTAGTTTCACTTCGACTAATATTTACCACCTTGTTATTTTGCTCAAGCTGAGAAAGTAATATGGCTTCCCCTATCCCTTTGCTCCCACCAATGATTAGAATTTTTCTCATTTATAAGTGCTTCTTATCTTATCCTAACAATTTTTTATATAATTCTGTAGTTCTGCTATTTTGGCGGAATCGTTGAAAGCTCCCCCATAATACGTTGTTATTGTTGATGTGCTATCGTCTTCTACCCCTCTGGAGGAAACACATAAATGTTTTGCATCGATAATAACAGCCACATCTTTTGTTTGAAGTGCTTCTTCCAATTCCTTCGCTATTTGATTTGTTAATCGTTCCTGCACTTGTGGTCGCTTCGCATAATACTGAACAATGCGATTCAGTTTCGATAAACCGATCACTTTTCCTGAAGAGATATAAGCAATATGAGCCTTTCCTATTATCGGAACAAAATGATGCTCACAATTTGAATAAAAAGTAATGTTCTTCTCAACCAACATCTGATTATATTGGTATTTATTATCAAAGAGAGCAAGTTTTGGCTTATTCTTAGGATTTAATCCAGAAAAGATCTCATCGATATACATTTTGGCTACACGCTCAGGAGTTCCACTTAAGGAATCATCGTTAAGATCTAATCCCAAAACCTCCATGATCTCAGAAAATAAAAAGGCTATTTTTTCTTTTTTATCCTCATCACTTATGTCGAAGGCATTCCTTTTCATTGGCGTTTCCAGTCCTGTATACAAATGTTCATCTCCTATATCATCTATTGAAAACCCATTTAAGCCATTCCCATTTTTTACTTGTAAATCGATCATAGTCTTTTGTTGTTAAATTATAATGACTTGAAAAACTTGAATATTATTTTGTTTAACAATTATTATACAAAGTTAAACAAAATTAAGTCATATTTACAAATTCTTTGTAATAAGTTTAAATTAATTCTCTTCAAAGCATTTCCACATTTCAAGATCTTTCTCCTTTAATTCAAAAAAAAATCTGAAATTATTTGCATTACTATGCTGAATTAAAACCAAATAAATAAATGTTACTTGTCTAAATAAAAAGAAATAATATTTTTAGAGATAGCAAAACGACCTATCCTATGAAATTCAATCCTAAAAACATAAGCATTCCTCATGTTTTCATTTTTCTATCCGCCATTATTCTATTCAGTTCAATATTAACCTATATCATTCCTTCAGGCGAATATGAGCGAAAGACAAAAATGATCGGTCATGTTGAGCAAACGATGGTTGTACCAGGAAGTTATCATGAGTTACCTAAAAATTATTCTTTAAAAGGGTTCATTTTAGGAGAAAAAGTTGAGGGTAAAGCCACCCCGGTAAGTGTTTTAGGACTTTTTGCTTCCATTCCAAAAGGGATGAATCAAGCTGCCTCTTTAATATTTTATATTTTAATTATTGGAGCTGTCTTTAATTTGATTCAACATACCGGAACCATAAATGTGGTGATGTATAGCTTAATGCACACTTTTCAAAGTAAGCCCACATTACTACTCCTGCTCATTTATACTGTTGTTTTTGCAGCTGCTTCCTTTATGGGAATGGGTTCCGAATTCATACCGCTTATTCCTTTGTTTCTACTTATAGCAAAAGAATTTGCTTATGATCGGATGTTTGGTATCGCTTTATTTCTTGTTCCGATGAATATAGGCTGGACAGCAGCGATGACTAATCCTTTCAATGTACAAATAGCACAAAGTGTTGCAGAAGTTTCTATTGGAAGTGGAATGGTCTACCGTTCTGTTATTTTCATAATTGTTTATTTTATTGGCTTTGTTTTTCTCATGAAATACGGTTCCAGAGTTAAAAATGATCATGCATTAACGCTAATCGATAACGACCCTTATATGCATGAAGATGAATTTAAATTGAAGAAAGAACCTATAAAAAGAATGCATGTGCTTATTATGGCTACTTCTTTGATTCTTTTTTCACTTATTCTCTATGCCGTCCAAACAATGGGATGGGGATTGATCGAGATGACAGGTGGATTTTTTACTGTAGGACTTTGCACTATTCTGATCAGCAATATGTCTGGGGAAGAATCGATGAAGGCTTTTGTAAAAGGATTAGAAATGATGATCGTTCCTGCATTAATTGTAGGTTTTGCAAGGGGAATACAGGTAGTTATGTTCGAAGGACAGATCGTTGACACCATCCTTTTTCAAACCGCTTCAATTCTGGAAACATTACCTAAGACTTTGGCTGTAGAAGGAATGTTTGTGTTTCAATCCTTTTTAAATTTCTTTATCCCTTCTGCATCAGGACAAGCATTGGTCTCGATGCCTTTAATGGTGCCTCTTTCAGATCTACTTGGAATTACTAGACAAACCTCCGTCTTAGCCTTTGTTCTAGGTGATGGATTTTCAAATATCCTCATACCAACAAATGGAGAATTAATGGCAATTCTTGGAATAGCTTTAGTTCCCTTCGAAAAATGGTTCCGATTTATCCTTCCATTATTTATCATTATGATGCTTTTATCTTTTGTTATACTTTACTTTGCTGTTTACTTTAACTATTAGTTCGAATACTTGAATAAAAGTGAAATAATAAAGTGAGTTTAAAAGAAAAACGAATAGCCGCAGGAATCTTTCTGTTATTATTAGTATACCTCTTTCTTAGAGCGATCAATGTTCCTTTGGTCCATGATGAGGCAGCTACTTTTTTTCACTATATCCATACTGGGAATTTCCTTCCCCCCAATGCGCATTGGGATGCCAATAATCATATATTTAACTCTCTATTAAGCTATCTTTCCTTTCTCCTTTTTGGATCTTCAGAAATAGCATTACGCCTTCCAAACGTGCTCCTCTTTGCCGTTTTCTCCTTCTTTACATTTAAAATAGCCGCAGAACTCAAAAACAAGTATATAAGATGGACTTTTATACTCACCTTGTGTTTTTCTCATTCCTTCATCGAATTCTTTGCCTACACCAGAGGTTATGGAATGTCGATGGCTTTTCTACTAGGGATGATCTTTTTTACAATGAGAGCTCACCAAAGCAATCGCTTGATCTATTATTTAGCCAGTGCACTGTTTCTGATTTTGTCAATCTCCGCTAATCTAACACTCATTCTTAGCGCTATCATAATTGTTTTTATCCTTTTTATTAATGTCCTTTTTAATAAAAAACATTTTACGCTGTCTCACAATTTAAAAGCCCTTACAATATTATTTTTTGGAGCTATTATTCCTATTACACTCGGTATAGTTCTATTACTCAAATTCAAAGAAAAAGGACGCCTTTACTACGGAAACCTCGATGGATTCTGGGATCTGACTATTCGTTCGCTAGCTAAATTATTGAGTACTTCCGAAAGTCTGCTATTTCCGCTTTTTGCTGTTTTCATTTTCATTATAAGTCTGCTATTCATTTTAAATAAAGGGATCTCGAATAAAAAGTTAAACTCATTTTGGAATATTAATCACCTCTTTCTTATTCTGTTAATTGGAAATTTAGTGACTGTTATTATTCTCGCTAAAATTGCCGGGATCAATTACCCTGAAGACCGAACCGGAATCTATTTCTTCCCCTTATTGATCGGAACCTTTCTTTTTGCGCTAGATCAATCAGATCTTACGGAAAAGCGATTTTTTCCTCTCATATTAATTCCCTTCCTCTTTTTCCCGATTCACTTTTTATATTCAATGAATTTGACGCATTCATCCTTATGGTCCAGTGAACATATTCCGCGATCATTCTTTCAAAAAGTAGCGGATTCATCAATGAAAAGCGATGAAGTTTTAAACGTTGGAGGCTATCATATGCGAAAGCTTTGTTGGGCCTATAATAATTTTAGATCAGGAGGGGATCTAAATCAAATTCAAAGCTCTCATTATCCCGAAACAATTTCTGATTATCAAATAGCCGACGAAAATGTGCTTGAAAATTACCAATCGAATTATTCTGTTGAAGCAATGGATCCCATTTCAGGACTTAGCTTATTAAAACGTAAGACTCCAATCGCTAAACTTCAAATTTTAGAAATTGATAAAGCTACAAGCGGAGATATTAATAGTAAG
>JAHECK010000019.1:18667-34978 GCA_024641785.1 Flavobacteriales bacterium
GAAACACTTTTGATCAAATTGACAATGAATGTAAATAGTGATCAAAAACCACTTAAAGCCTGGATCGTAGCTCAGGTAAATGATGAAGAAAATAATAAAGTGGCTTATGAGTCCATTTCACTTGATTGGAAAAAAACGAGTTGGAATGGAGATCATAAAAATTTAATTGCAAGTTTATTTTTATATGATCTTCCGGAAAACTCAAAAAACATTTCGATCTACTTCTGGAATATAGAAGGCCTTCAATTCAATTTAAGCGATATTCACTTCAGCATATCCAAAGTACTTATTGAATAAATAAAGCTTTATTTCCTTCCTGGTAAGAATCTAAAAAGTTCCTTTAATTATCACTATCTTAAACGATTCATTAAAAATCTATTGATCATGGATAAAAAAAGGAATATTATTCAGGTTTATGCCATCATAGTTAATGTTGTAGCGATCATTGCTTTCCTCATTTCTGTTACAAGTCTTGTTTCAGCATTAATCGACAGAAACGAACCTCTTTATACTTCTTCATATAATGATGCGGATCTATCATCTTTTGAAAAATATAAATTGGATGTTCTTAATTCTACTAATAAAGATGCAAGTTATGTCCCCGATGATGATGCGATCCTTAAAATGTATGAAGATGCGAAGGTCGAAAAAATAAA
Organism: Flavobacteriales bacterium; assembly: GCA_024641785.1. Lineage (GTDB taxonomy): Bacteria > Bacteroidota > Bacteroidia > Flavobacteriales_D > JAHECK01 > JAHECK01. The sequence continues at coordinate 19,324 of JAHECK010000019.1, forward strand.
CAAGGTGGATCATCAATCATTCAGAACGATTGTAGTAAGCGGATTGATCATTGGATTTTGTATCATCCTATTTGCTTTTCATTGGGGTTTAGTTAAAAAATATTCAATCTGATAAATATTAATAAAGCTTAACAATTCCTTAAGATTATATAGGCTTAACTTACTGAATACTAATAAAAAATGACTACTTTTGCGCGCTCAAAAACGCGTGAAATGATTACAGTACAGGATTTAAGTCTACAATTTAATAAAAGAGTTCTTTTCGATGATGTGAATTTAAAATTCACTCAAGGGAATTGCTATGGTGTGATTGGCGCTAATGGTGCCGGAAAATCAACCTTTATTAAAATTTTAAGTGGAGAGTTAGATCCAACCCGTGGAAAAGTAAGTATTACTCCGGGTGAACGTATGGCTGTTTTACGTCAGGATCATTTTGAGTTTGATGACCAAACGGTGATTAATACTGTGATTCAAGGCCATGAGAAATTATGGGCCATCATGGAAGAGAAAGATGCGATCTATGCAAAAGAAGATTTTACTGTTGAAGATGGAATTAAATCATCGGAATTAGAAGCGGAATTTGCTGAAATGGATGGTTGGAATGCTGAAACAGATGCTGCTGAATTACTTAGTGGACTTGGTATCAGAGAAGAGTTTCATCATCTTTTATTAAGTGATATTACTCCAAATCAAAAAGTAAGGGTCTTACTTGCTCAAGCATTATTTGGAAATCCTGAAATTCTATTACTCGATGAGCCTACGAATAACCTGGATGTAGAATCGGTTGAATGGTTGGAATCTTTTTTAGAGAAATTTAATAATATCGTTATCGTAGTTTCTCACGATCGACACTTTTTAGATTCGGTATGTACTACAATCGTTGATATCGATTATAAAAAGATCAAAATGTACTCCGGAAATTACACTTTCTGGTACGAATCAAGTCAGTTAGCGCTTCGTCAGGCATCACAACAAAACAAAAAAGCAGACGAAAAGAAAAAGGAATTGCAAGAGTTTATCCGTCGATTTAGTGCAAATGCTTCTAAATCAAAACAAACGACCTCTCGTAAAAAAATGTTGGAGAAATTAAATATCGAAGACATTCAACCATCTACCCGTAAATATCCTGCGATTATTTTTAATCAGGAACGTGAATTAGGAGATCAGGTCCTTGAAGTAAAGAATTTAAGTTGTATAATAGAAGGAAACGAATTATTTTCCAATTTGAGTTTTAAATTATCGAAAAAAGATAAGGTCGCATTTGTTGGGAATTCCTTAGCGATCACCAATTTATTTAAAATTCTCGCAGGTGAATTAAAAGCGAATTCCGGTGAGATCAACTGGGGTGTTACCTCTTCTTTCAGTTATGTGCCCAATGATAACTCTGCCTACTTCAAGGAAGATCAAAATCTTATCGATTGGTTAAGACAATTCTCAGAAGAAAAAGACGAAACATTTGTCAGAGGATTTTTAGGAAAGATGCTTTTTTCGGGAGAAGAATCGCTAAAAAGCGCGACCGTGCTGTCGGGAGGAGAAAAAGTAAGATGTATGTTCTCTAAAACCATGCTCGAGTCTTCAAACGTTTTGATCATGGATGAACCAACAAATCATCTTGACCTGGAATCCATTACTGCATTGAATAATTCGCTGAATGATTATAAAGGAGTTCTTCTTTTTACTTCTCATGATCATACCTTAATACAAACTTCAGCAAATCGAATTATCGAATTAGGAAATAATGGATACCTCGATAAAGAAATGAGTTATGATGAGTTTTTAGTTAATCCAAAAATTAAGGAGCAACGAAATGAAATTCATCAGGTTCTTGCCTGATCATTTAATCTCAATTTTGTAGAGCGAGTATTAAATCTTCGCAGTAAATTAGAATCCCTTTTAAAAAGTCAATTTGAACATGAACTATCTTTTTTGGGCACTTCTGTTTTTGATCATTCTCTACTTAGGTGTATGCTTGTTCTATTATTTTTTTCAGACCCGATTGATCTTTGTTAGATTTGATATAAAGGGTAAATACCGGTTCAGACTCACGCAGGAACATGAGGAGATCCTTTTAAAATCTAAAGAAGGAGAAACGCTGCACGGACTTTGGATGAAAACAAGAAAACCGAAAGGGTTACTTCTTTATTTTCACGGCAATACCGGAAGTTTAAAGCGATGGGGGAAAATAGCTTCTAAATTTACAGATTATGGATATGATGTTCTTGCGCCTGACTACAGAGGTTATGGAAAAAGCACGGGTCGTCCTTCCGAAAAAAACCTGATCGAAGATGCTGATGTTTTTTATTCATTTGCTTTAAAACATTATAAGGAAAGCGACATTGTAATATATGGCAGATCTTTGGGTAGTGGTGTAGCTACACAATTAGCTGCTAAAGAAAATCCCAAACTAGTAATGCTGGAAACCCCTTTCGCCAGTTTACTAGATGTTGTTTCAACTATCCTCCCATTTATTCCTTTCAAGATCTTATTGAAACACACTTTTTTATCGATCGATTATATTGAAAAGATCAAATCGCCAATTATTATAATGGCAGGAACAAAAGATACTCAGGTTCCCTATCGATCAAGTATTAGACTCTATAATAAGGTAGCATCTCGCGATGATGTCCATTTCTATTCCTTTATTAAAGGAGAACATAATACCTTATCTTCCTTTAAAAAGTATCGGATGATAATGCAAAAATATCTTAATTAGAAGCGCTTTGAAGAATGGCTAAATAGTGATAGTCTTCATTTCTATAAACAACATCCATTCTAAAACCTATACTTTCTGCAATTTCCTTTAAATTATCTTCGTCGATAAATAACCATGGAAACCAATCCCCTTCTTCGTTATTATAGGAATATTTATATTTTACTTCTCCATAATAGTCTGCATTAAGATCTATCCAGAAACTTCCATCTTCTTCCAAAAATAAATAGCGAAGATCGGTAGAATCCAGAATGATTTTTCCTCCTGGAAGAAGCAGACTTTTTAAATGGGTTAAAAAAGTTGGCAAGGATTGAAGTGAACCACTAATTCCGATCCCATTCATTAATAATAGAATTGAATCATACTTTTCATTCGTCAATTCCTTAACACTTATTTGTTTAGGGTTTTTTAACGTTCTATCCTTCATCACCTCAACTGCTCCCTTAGATATATCAATTGCCATTACATCAAAACCCATATTTTGAAGGTATAAGGCATGACTTCCTGCACCTGCACCAACATCGAGTATTGCTCCTTCACACAGATCCAGCGCGATCTGCTCATAGTCCGGCATTTCCTTATAAGATCTAAAATAATAAGCGATATCCATGATCTCAGCTTCGAGATCTTCACCATAAATGATCAATTCTCCCGAAATAATTCCCTTTTGATGATCAAGAAGTGCCTTTCCGAGTATGTCTGGTCTTTCATTCATAAGGCAAAGTAAAAGTATTTGTATTATATTCGCGCTCTTAAAAATGACAATAATAAAAACATGAAAAAAACAATTATTATGCTTTTTGCAGGAGTAGCTATTTTAAGTTCTTGCAATAGCCAAAAGAGTGATGCAAGAGTAGCTTTAAACTCAAATATTGATAGTGTTTCTTATGCATTAGGAGCAAATTTCGGGACAAATGTTCTTCGTCAGATAAAAAGTGCCGGTGATACCTTACTTAACTTTGATGCAATGGTTAATGGATTTTCTGAAGCATTAAGGGATCAGGAAGTAGCCATTACTGATATAGATGGAACTGTCATCATCAATGCATATATGAGTCAGAAAGATGCAGAAAGGAAAGAAGCTGAGAAAGCAGCCTTTTCTGAAAACTTAAGTATTGGTCAAGCTTTTCTTGCTCAAAACAGAACAAAAGAAGGTATTATTGAAACCGCTTCGGGACTTCAATACAAAGTAATTACCCAAGGAACGGGTGAAACACCAATAGATGGAGACGTTGTTAAAATAAATTACGAAGGAACTACAATTGATGGGGAAATATTCGAATCTTCTTATGAAAGAGGAGAACCTATTGTTTATAGTATCAATGGATTTATTGCCGGTTGGACTGAAGCATTAAAATTAATGCCGATCGGATCAAAATATATTTTATATATCCCAACTGAGATCGCATATAACGAAAATCCTCCTCCTGGATCAAATATCGAACCTTATAGCACTTTAATATTTACTGTTGAATTATTAGGAATAGAAAAGTAAGATGGATTTAAAATCAAAGAAAGATAAATTAAGTTATGCAGTAGGAATCCAAATTGGTGGAAATCTAATGCAAAGTGGTTTTCAGGATATGGATACTGATATCCTTACTAATGGGATAAAGCATGTGATCGACGGAAAAGAATTATTGCTTCCTATTGAGGAAGTGATGGGAATCATTAATGAAAGCTACCAGGAATTTAAAAACAAAAGCGAAATTGAGAACGCAGCTGCCGGAGAGAGTTATTTAGCCGAAAATAAAAGCAAAGAAGGGGTTGTTACGCTAGCATCAGGACTTCAATATCGAATATTGAAAGAAGGAAGTGGTCAAAAACCAACAGCTTCGGATCAGGTTACTACGCATTATGAAGGAAAAACGATCGACGGAAGTATTTTCGATAGTTCTTTTGAGCGCGGTGAACCTGCAACTTTTCCAGTTAATGGAGTTATTGCCGGCTGGACTGAAGCGCTACAACTTATGTCTGTAGGATCAGTTTATGAATTGGTTATTCCTTCAGATCTTGCCTATGGAAAGCAAGGTGCCGGAGCAGATATTGCACCTAATTCTACCTTGATTTTTAAAGTGGAATTAATCGCTATAAATTAGTTTTTATACCAAAATAATGAATGAAAAGTCCCGAAATTTCGGGACTTTTTTTGGTTAGAATCATCTGAATAGCCCACTAAATAAGGGAAAACATGGCTTTTTTAGCTGAACTTATTAACAAATGGCTAATATTATTAACAAAATACACGCTATTGCTAGGTTGTAACGCTTTTTACATATAATTTAAAACTCTATTAAAGAGTAAAACGTTTTATTAATCATTAAAATTTATAACTATGAACAAAGCAGAATTAATCGATGCGATGGCTTCACAAGCTGGTTTATCTAAAGCAGATGCTAAGCGTGCACTAGATGCATTTATTGACACAACTTCTGGAGCACTTAAAGGTGGAAACAGAGTAGCATTAGTTGGATTTGGATCTTTCTCAGTATCTAAAAGATCAGCAAGAAAAGGAAGAAACCCTCGTACTGGAAAAGAAATTAACATCGCAGCTAAGAATGTTGTTAAATTCAAAGCAGGTGCTGAATTGTCTGGTAACGTAAACTAAACAATTTAAAATTTTATAAAAAAGTCTTCCAGTCCGGGAGACTTTTTTATTTTACACTCGTTTCTATCAAATGAAAAAGCAAGAAATATTAGCTTACTTCCAAAATTTCCTGACAGAGTATAAAATTGATCTCTTTGAAAAAAAGGTTTTAGAAAGAACCCGTCATTTTACTTTTATCCTTGAAGATCTTTTTCATCCTCATAATGCAAGTGCTATCCTAAGAAGTAGTGATTGTTTTGGAATTCAAGACATTCATATGATCGAAAATAATCATCGCTTTAAAAATGAAAAAGACATCAGTCTGGGTTCAAAAAATTGGCTTAATATTCATCGCTACAACGAACAGGAACAAGGCAATATTAGCTGTATAGAACAACTTAAAACTAAAGGCTATACCATTGCTGCACTCAGTCCGCATCACAACGATATTCCATTAAGCGAACTTCCATTAGAAAACAAGACCGCCTTTGTTCTGGGTGCCGAAAAAAGCGGCTTAACTGATTTTACTTTGGCAAATGCCGATCTACATGTTAAGATCCCAATGTATGGTTTTACAGAAAGCTTAAATGTTTCTGTTACTGCCGCATTAACAATGAGTGATGTTGCAAACAGAATTCGAAAAACATCAATTCCATGGCAATTATCAGAAGAAGAACAATGGGAAGTAAAACTCGGTTGGACCTTGAGTTCGATTCGCAGTTCTAGAGATCTGATCAAACATTTTCTGAATGAACATCCCGAAGTATCAGGAAGCTTCCCGTTTTCTGAATTTATCTAAAAGATCGAAATTTGATTCTTTTCCGTTCAATTCTATTTTAAGCTTTTTAAGCAAGGTGCTTGCTGCCTCATAAACCGGAATATTAGCTTTAAAATTATCCCGATAAAAGTGTACATATTTAAAACACATAAAGAGATTGAACCATTGGAAAAATCGAAGAATAAATGCTTCTTTAGTAGAAGTGTTTTCTTTTAATTCCTTCATTTTCTCTTCCCAAACGCGCTCCCCAAAAAACATCCCAACACTTTCAGGAATTTCTGAGTACAAAGGCATTGAGCCCTTCTTTATTAGTTTGAACAAATATTTAAGATCTTCTGCTGCATCCGGGTGATAGGAGTCAAATTCAACTTTATTCTCACCTACCCACTCTCCCATCGCCCTTCCTGTACCAAAAGGAACACGATCCGAAATTCGAGCAGAAGGATAAACGATCGCATCTTTTATTTCAATGAAATTTCCTAATTGAATGACCTTTTGAAGAAAGTAAAAATCTTCCCCTGCCTTTCTTTTATTCATTCCCCCCTGCTTATAATAAGCAGATGCGCGTACTGCCATACTGGACCCTACGGTGTGATAGGCATAGGGATGGCCTGAATATTTCAAAAGTTGATTGTAATAGCGCAGGTGGAGTTCGTAATTTATGATCCCACTCAAAAGAGGTTCTTTTAAATCCAGCGTAGAATGTTCAAAATAGATAGAGGCTGCATTACAATCCGGAGATAAAGTAAAGGCCTTTTCAATCGCTCTTAGATAATTCTTATTGACTTTACAATCCGCATCCAGCGCTACGATAATCCCCTTTTCATTTGATCCAAAGCGCCTAAGTGCCTCATCCATTCCAATCTTTCTAGCCAAACCAACACCAGCATGCTTATTGGGTAAATCAAAAGCTTTTATAAGATGAATGTTCTTAATTGCCCTTTGATCTATCCATAAACTGCATTCCTTAAATAATCTTTCATTTTCTTCTTTATTATCAATCGATTCACAGAGAGGATGATTGAAAACAATAATGATTTCAAAAGGCTTTTCCGGAAGATCAGAATCTAAAACACTTTGCAAACTTTCTATAAGTGAGGATTCAATACGGGAGGGTATAACGATTACCATATTTAGATCTTCCTCAGGTAAAGCTATTATTTGTTGCTCAAGGAAGGCGAAAGAATTCAGGTAGTTCTTTATCAAGGAGCGATTCTTTTTTTAAGCCATTTCCCTCCTTTATCCTTCGTGAATACAATTCGATCATGAAGTCGCATTGGTCTTCCTTGCCAAAATTCGATCTCATCAGGTTCGATAAGAAAGCCTCCCCAAAATGGTGGACGAGGAATCGTTTGGTTTTTATATTTTGCTTCGATCTTTTTGAATGCTTCAATTAATTCTTCTCTGGAACGGAGCTCATGACTTTGATTTGATGCCCAGGCGCCAATCTGGCTTTCCCGGGGTCGATGAGAAAAATACTCATCTGATTGAGCTTCACTTAGTTTTACAACTTTGCCCATAAAACGAATTTGACGATCGAGCTCAACCCAGAAAAAATTTGAAGAGACGAATGGGTTTTTTAAAAGATCACTTCCTTTTCTACTCGTATAATTCGTATAAAAAACAATCCCCTTGTCGCTGATATCCCTCATATAAACCGTACGTAAAGAAGGTTTGTTTTGATCATTCACGGTCGCAAGACTCATCGCATAGGGATCTAATGCCTCTGCTCCAACAGCTTCTTCAAACCACTTTTCAAAAAAAACATAAGGATCATCTCCAACCAGATCTATATCGAGCAGTTTATCAGCAAACTCCCTTCGAATGCTATTTAAATAACTACGGAAAACCTCGCTCATTTCTTAATTGCTTTGATCAATAACTTACCTTCTATTCCGCTTAGTATTTCTCCACTTTTATGCACATAACCCATATGCACAACACTTTCAACTTCAAATCCTAAACTCTCCAGCAAAGCTACTAATCTTTCTTCTTCGAAGTAATGTAAGAAAGAAACTTTCTCCATCTCTTTTCTCTTATAAAAAACATCTCCCTTTTCATATCCGAAATAATCGAGGTTATATTCTTCAAAGAGGGCCAGCGCTCTGGGGCCCCATTCGTAAGGGTCATTTATATTAAAGACATCAAAATAAAATACTCCTCCCGGCTTCAATTTAAAATGGATCTTTTCTAAAAATTGAATACGTTCGGATGAACTTGGTATATGACCGAATGAATAAAGCATCGTAATAATATCCATATCCTCATCTTTGATACTTACATCAAGCCAATCACTGCAATAGGCAATAATTCCTTTTTTCTTTGCCTGTTCACACATTTCCAAATTCAGATCCACACCATACAATTCATAATCAAGTCCGGTCATTTCCTTTATCTTCGAAGCTCTTCTACCTGTTCCGGTAGCCAAATCAAGCACTTTATGGGGCTTAATTCTTAGAAATTCTTTGACAATAATTTTATTTATCGCATCCACATAGATCCTTCGCTTATCATCTTCAAGGTCACTATTATCATAACTATGTGCCTGTTCGGTATAATAATCCTGGATCATCTCTTTTATTTCCTTATTGGAAGGTTTAGGTATGATCGGGCTAATAAGATGCGTTTTCCCTTTGCTTCCGTCTTCAAATGAAAATTGAGATTTTTTATAACTTTTATAACAGTCTTTTGGTAAAAACAAGGAAGCGGAAGGCGCCTTTGAATTTAACTCGACAATGGTACCATCCGTAGAAAATAATTTCAATCCATCGAGGTTTGGCATTGCCGGAAAATAAAAATGTAAAGTAATTAATGGTTTAGTTAGGGAGGCATTGGTGATTTTATGAATGACCCCGTCAGGTTCCGGAATCAGACCTGATCTTTTTACAATTACTGCCCTATTCTGAATAAGTGTTTTATTTTCAATCGTATACTCTACATTTAGGGCTTCTCCTTCTAAAACACCCACATAGCCCCAAAAACCCTCATGTAAATGAATAGCACTTTCAACACCCGGTGGCCAATGGATTAATACAAGTTCGATAGGATTCAGCATTAAAATCCTGCGTGAATATTCTTTCGGATTTACAATTTTTGGAAGGAATTCTTTATAAGCAATATCCCGGGGTTCAAAAGGCAAAATAAAATCAAAAAGTTTTTTATAATCGAGCTGAGAAGCATCAATCATTTTCATTTTATCTAAAAGAGCCTTCATAAGATGTTATCCGAAATATCTGTAAAGTGAAGGTACAAAATCGATTAGATTAAAGGGCCTAATAGAGCATCAATTATTTTATTTTTAAAGATAATCCTAATGTGAAATTTGCAATATGCTCAGGATCCTCCGGGTAATTTGTATAAGCTTTAATGTAAATATCCTGTGTTTGTCGTTCTCCGCTTTCTATGGATCTTTCAATCATTGCATTCACATTTTGGCCCTCTTCACAAACGAAAAAAACTTCAGACATTGGCCTTTTAATAAACTCTGCATTAAAATTCTTAAATACTAAAGAAATATTCAGATCTCTTTCTCTTGCCATATAAAAAGCATGAAAACCAGCAACAAGATCAGCTCCAACAACTAGGGCTCCTAGATAAACCGATTTCAAATGATTTAAAGTGCGTCGTTTATAAGGTACTTTAACAATTATTCGATGCTCGTTAAATTCGATGATCTTGGGACCAACAAATCCGATCATTGGGATTTTAAATAATCCAAATAACCATAAAGTTCTTTGTGCTTTTTTAAGATCTATCATTTCGCTTTTTTTAGACCGGAATAATTAAAAGTAAAAGGTAATAATTGGCTAATTCCGTTAAATGTACGTGTAATTCCACCAGGTGTATTGACGATGATCTTAAGTTTTTTGCCTGATCTTAATTCAGCTTCTGCCATTACTTGCCTGCATGCTCCGCAAGGTGAGAACATATCTTCTGCATTCTCAAAATGATGATCACTGCTAACTGCAATAGCTACAATTTTTTCGTTGGGAAATAAGGAGGATGCGGAATTAATAACCACACGTTCAGCGCATAATCCCGAAGGATAAGCGATGTTTTCTTGATTACTCCCTTTGACTATACTCCCATTACTTAATAGAACAGAGGCTCCAACCTTAAATAATGAATAAGGAGCATAAGCCGTTTTTGAGGCATCCTTGGCTTCCAGAACTAAATGCTTTATTTCTGATTCAAGCTCATCCAAATGACCATATTCCATATAAGACAATTCTACTTTTTTCAATGCCATATTCTTAATAGTATTATTCGGCGTTTTTTGTTAAAATTACTAATTCAAAAACCATTCGCTTTATGTATACCCGAACAATTTTGAAATCTCTTTTATTTATTTTGCTCTTCACTTCCTGTAATTCGAAGAAAAATACGATTTCCAATGATGATAAAACCAATAAACTTTACGAAAATGAGTGGTTTCTTGTTTCATGGACTTCAAAGAATTCTCCCCATACAATTAATACTATGGAAATTATTCAGCTTAAATTAGATAATGAAACACTTCAACTAAGTGGAAACGATGGTTGCAATCAGTTTTTTGCCAGCTATGAATTTAAAGATGAACAGCTTACTATAGGGCCTACCGGTGGGACCAAAAAATATTGCGGGGAAGAATCTTCGATAGACGAAAAAGCATTGATAGAATTTCTACAACAAAAAATAAAGGTTGATTTTGTTGGAAAAAAATTACAATTGAAAAGTGGTGATGATATACTTTTATTTAGTCCGACAAAATAACTAAGTATTACTCAACAAAGTGAAATGAACTTTGGATCATTCATATTAAATGGTTTTTGTAAATTCAAAGTAATTATATTAAAACCTAACTCGTTTTTATTTATTCATTAATCAAACTTAAAATGGAAGTAATCGACGAAAACAAACATTCAAAACCACTATCGATCAGCGATTGGTTATTGACAATATTCTTAAGTTCTATCCCTGTAGCGGGCCTAATATTATTACTTATTTGGGCATTTGGTGACAATCAGCCTACCGAAAAAGTGAATTGGGCTAAAGCAACTCTGATCTGGTATTTGATCGGAATTGTGGCCGCGTCTTTCTTTTTTATGCTTTTCGGCGCTGCACTATTAGCAGGAATGGCAAGTATGAATCAATAATTTATACAATAAAAAAAGCCGCTGTATAATATACAGCGGCTTTTCTTAAATATAAATCGATTAAAGTTTCAAACTCACTCCAAGTACACCTCCAAAACCGGTTCCTCCGGCAAATTCCAAATTCAAAGCCCATTTTTCATTCCAATACCAACGTCCACCAACTTGAATTCCAAAATCCACATCAAAATCATTTCCGGAAATAAAACCTAATCTCGCTCCGGAATAAAAATCCCATTCGCTTGGTATTCCGATAAGGTAATTCCAGTGATAATCAGCTTTTACTAATGCTCCAAATCTAACATCATCATCTAAAACTAAATTAACCTGTGGAGTAACAGTAACATCTTTATGGACAGCAAAATCAAAAGACGCAAAAAGCGGAAGTCCATTATCACTAAAACCAAGTCCGAAGTTCAATTGATGATCTCCTTTTGCCAGTGGGGCAACACCGTTTCGCTGAGCGAATATGCTTCCGGTTATAGAAAGCATTAGAATAAATAAGGCAATTTTTTTCATTTCTAATAATTTATTTAGCAAGTTAATTTGAATTAATATTTCTTTTAAAAGAATTACAAAATTAGTAAAAATATTAAACCAATAGTTGATTTATAATACTCAACCAATAAAAGACATTCCATTCTAAACCCATATAATTAGGAATAATTTTCAGTTTTATTTCCCCATTTGAACAAAATTAAGCCATTAAAAAACAAACACTTACTAGGTAAATTGTGTTTATGTGTGGTTTTTGTCGTATTAAATGCTCTTTTAAGCAAATAAATAGCTGAAAATTAGTACAGAAGCTTTCTAATTAAATAAAGATTGCTTTAATTTGCGCCATATTAAACCAAAAAAGAAATAAATAATGAAAAGAAATTTCAAATTAGTAGGTCTTGCGTTGTTCATGTCAGCAGCAGCATTGACTTTTACAGCTTGTGGTGGAGAAAACACTGAAGCTACAACTGAAGAAGTAATCGAAGTAGATGAAGTTGATGAAGTTGATGTTATTGAAGTAGAAGAAGTTGAAGCGGATTCTAACGCTACAGAAGGAAAATGTGGTGAAGGTAAATGTGGTGAAGGTAAATGTGGAGATGATGCAGGTGCTGAAAACAACTAATATTATCGGATAATATCCATAAAAATAGTTAAAGCGATCTAATTTAGGTCGCTTTTTTTATTTCTAATAAGCGTCTCCAATTAAATATCCAATGCTAAAAGTATAGAGCTTTAGACTCACATTTGTTTCGTTTATGGTTGCCATATCATTCATTCCGAATGAGAAATTCGCATCCATTACGAATCGAAAAATATCAAAACCAAAGCCAACGGCCGCTCCTATATTTGATGTATTAAAATTTGATTTTTCAATTGAGAATACATTATCATCAATAGTAAGGGGAAAAGATAAGTTGATCCCTGCCAATATTCGTAATCGAATAATATCAGCATTGTACAAGTTAAATCCAACTTGTATTGGCATTAATAAGCCTTTAACTGTTAATGGCCCTCCTATGTTTATAAGCGAATCACTATAGCTTATTTCATTTGAAAACTGACTGAATAATAAACCTGTCTGTAAAAAAGCATTTTTACCCAAACGTGCTAATGCTCCCACTTGGTAACCAACATTGGTGGTCGCTGAATAATTATCTTTTGTGAATGAAAATTCTGATAAGTTAAGTCCGCCTTGTGGAATAACAAATACTTGGGCTCTTATCGAACTGGAAGCAATAAGAATAATGAAAACGAAAAAGGTTCTTTTTAGTGCTATTCCCATTAATTTAGTTTTAGTAAATATAAAGAATGCTTAATATAGATTCTCTTTAAAGTTCGAGTTTTTTAACCTTCACTACTTCATTGCGCAGATAAGATTTATCATCACATGAACTTTCACTATTAAAAGAACAAGTGGTACAAGCTCCACTCGAACAACTTGTACTTCCTCCCATGATAGGCTTTTTATAAAGCATTTTCATAAAGCGATAAGCGACCACTAAAAAAGTGATAAATAAAATAGTTACTACTATTCTTTCTTGAGTAATCATAGTGCAAATTTAAATAAAAAAACTACCTAATTGATATACTGCAAATGCCATTAACCAAGCTAGTGCCGTAGTATAAAATATAGTAAATACAGCCCATTTCGCTTTTCCCGATTCATTCTTTATCGCTGCAATTACCGCTACACAAGGAAAATAAATGAGTATAAATACCATAAATGCAAGTGCACTTAATGGATTAAAAACTTTCTTCCCGATCATTGGTCCTGAAGTATAAACCTGTTTATTTATATTTTTCATTAAACTGCTCGAATTTTCATCCGCTCCATCTTCAGCTTGATACAACACACCCATCGTACTTATTACTACTTCCTTCGCTGCAACCCCCGTTAACAAAGCAATACTCATTTTCCAATCAAAACCTAAAGGTCGCATGACAGGTTCGATCGCTTTGCCTATTTGACCAATAAAAGATCTTTCCTGGTGTTCTTCAGAAATAATCCTATGAATACTATCTTGTTTAATCGCTTGATCTATAAGTAATGCTTGCTGAAGGTCCAAATCATTTGTAGCTGAAATTTGATCTACATAATTGCTATTCAAATTTTCTAAAATAGCAGGATAATCCTGAGAAAACTCAACCTTTTCGGGATAATGACCTAAGGCCCAAATGATAATACTCGCAATCAAAATTACACCTCCCATCTTTCTTAAATACTGCACAGATCGAAACCACATGTGCATGATCGAAGCTTTTAAAGTTGGTATTCGATAGGGAGGTAATTCCATGACAAAGGGAATGGAATCAGTTTTAACCAGGAAGGTCTTAAAGAGCATCGAAAATCCAATAGCCAAAAGGATCCCAAAAGCATATAATCCAAATAAAATGGAGCCTTGATTTGTTGGGAAAACCGCTCCTATAACCAATATATAAACAGGAAGCCGGGCACTGCACGACATAAAAGGATTTACTAACATAGTAAGTAATCGATGCTTTCGATCTTCTAGGGTTCGGGTGGCCATGATTGCGGGCACGTTGCAACCAAAACCCATGATCATCGGAATAAAGGATTTACCTTGTAAGCCCATTTTTTGCATCAACTTATCCATAATAAAAGCAGCACGAGCCATATAACCCGTGTCTTCTAATAAGGAAATACTAAAAAACAGAATGAGAATATTAGGAAGAAAAACGATTACACCTCCTACTCCATCTACAATTCCATTAATAAGTAAGCTTTTTAAAGGACCGTCATTCATCAAACCATCAATGAACTGACCGATATTTGAAACGACCCATTCGATCCCATCCATTGGATACTGACCTAAAACAAAAGTAGCTTCAAAAATGAGCCACATAATTAAAATGAAAATGGGATAACCCCAAATTTTATGAGTTAGAATATCATCTAATTCTACTCGTCTTCTCCTTTTATCAGCGCCTTTCTTAAAAGTGCTTTTTAAGGCACCTTCGATAAAACCATAGCGAGCATCAATAAAGATAGAGTCTATTGAATCCGCAGTGGAATCTTCCACAATTCTCCTTGCTTCAGTAGCCTTACTAATAGCGACTTTAGCAAAATATTTAGAAGAGATAAATTCAATCATCTCCTCGTCCCCTTCGATCAACTTAAGAGCTACATAACGAACCGGAATAGGAGCTAATTCACTTTTAAAAGTGTTCAGATACTGAACAAAATCGAATAATTGATTTTCAAGGTCGTAAGAAAAATGAATCTGAATTCTCCGTGAAGTTTCACATTCACCATTATACACTTCAATTACTTTATCTAAAAGTTCATCCAGCCCTTTACCTTTCGATCCTATGGTTGGAATCATTGGCATTCCCATCATGGAACCCAAGCTTTTATAGTCTAATTCTGAACCGCTTTTTTCCAATTCATCAAACATATTGAGCGCCATAACTACCGGAATCTCAAGGTCGATAAGTTGGGTGGTTAAATATAAATTACGTTCAAGATTTGATGAGTCTACAACATTTACGACAAGATCCGGTTTATTATTTAGGATATGATCCCTTACAAATTGCTCTTCCGGCGAATAGGCTGATAAGGAATAAGTTCCTGGTAAATCGGTAATTACAATCTTGTAATCTCCATGATTAAAATAAGCGGTCTTCGTTCCAATCGTCACTCCTGCATAATTTCCAACATGCTCATTCGCTCCCGAAGCATAATTAAACAAGGTTGTTTTTCCTGAATTAGGATTTCCAACTAAAGCGATATTGATCGTTTTAAGGTCGGATCTTTCTTTTTGAAAGGAAGCACCAATAGTAGAACTTACTTCTTTCACAAGCACTTCCGCATCCTCTACAGGTACAACAAAAATGTTTTCAGCTTCTCTTCTTCTTAAAGAAACATCATAACCCATGATATTATATTCGATTGGATCACGAAGGGGAGCATTTTTTACGACATAGATCTC
>JAHECK010000020.1 GCA_024641785.1 Flavobacteriales bacterium
TACCTGCGCGACTGTTCGAATACATTATTTCAAAATTCTATAACGTATAATTCACCTATTTAAAACGAGGGTGGAAATCATAAATAGCAGATCTAAGATAATCGGTATCCAGATGTGTATATACCTCTGTCGTGGTAATTGAAGCATGGCCTAACAGATCTTGAACTACCCTTAAATCAGCGCCTCCCTCAACAAGATGAGTAGCAAATGAATGTCGGAATGTATGAGGTGAGATAACTTTATTGATTCCCGCTTCTTTGCCCAGATTTTTAACGATGGTAAAGATCATTACTCGAGTTAGTTTGCTTCCTCTTCTATTTAAAAACAAAATATCTTCATTTCCTTTTTTAATAGACATTAAGTTTCTTATTTCTTTCAAATAAATAGAAATGAATTTTATTGCGTCCGGACCGATCGGAACGAGTCTCTCTTTATTTCCTTTTCCAATAACCCGGATATATTCCTCTTCAAAATTAAGTTTGCTAATACGCAGATCTACCAACTCACTTACCCTTAAACCGCAACTATAAAGCGTTTCTATTATTGCCTTGTTTCGCATCCCAAGTGGTCCGCTTAGATCAATACAATCAATCAATTTAATGATCTCATTATAACTAAGTGTGTCTGGCAATTTGCGCCCAATTCTTGGGGATTCGATATCTGAAGCCGGATTGTCTTTTATTTCGTTTTCAAGTAATAAAAATTTATAAAAACCTTTAATGGCCGAAACTAATCGGGCCTGACTTCGAGCGCCTAATCCTAATTGCGTCAGATAGTCTAAAAATGCTCTCAGATCTTTTTGCGTCATTTTTACCGGACCTTTCCCCGATAAATTCATCCTGTCGAACTCGGCTAATTTTGAAACATCGTTTAGGTAAGCCTCAATAGAATGTTTTGCTAAAGATCTTTCAAGTAAAATATAGTGACGAAAAGATTCAATATACGATTTCCAAACCATGTGTCAATTGTATCAAATATGTGCAAGGTAAAAGAACATTTATTACCTTTCGGGGTATGAAAATAATTATTATCAACGGTCCAAATTTAAATTTGCTAGGAATTAGAGAAAAGCACATTTATGGCGATAAAAATTTCGGTGCATACATGTGTGAATTAGAAGAACTGTATCCGAAATTAAAACTTGAATATTTTCAATCGAATCATGAAGGTGCCTTAATTGATAAAATTCATGAAATTGGTTTTTCATACGATGGTATAATATTGAATGCAGGGGCTTATGGTCATACTTCAATTGCATTGGCTGATGCTATTGCTGCGATTAATACACCCGTAATTGAAATTCACATTTCAAATGTTTACAATCGAGATCGTTTTAGACATCATTCCTTTATAAGTAAACACTGCAAAGGAATTATTACCGGCCTTGGAATTAAAGGATATGAGCTGGCTATTCAATCATTTTTATAAATCATTTATCACTTAAATCATTTGTAATGGTGAAAGCAATCTGGACTCCTTCTTCGAAATTTATTGAAGAGGCAAACATTACTAAATTCATTTCATGGTTGGATGAAACTAAGTCGCTTCATTTTTCAAACTATGAAGAATTGTGGCAATGGTCATGCGACAATATTGAAAGCTTTTGGGAAATTATCGTTGAGTATTTTGATATTGACTTAAAAGATTCTTACAAAAATGTAATGAGTTCTCAAGCTATGCCGGGAGTAAGATGGTTCGAAGGAGCCAAAGTGAATTATTGCTCTCAACTATTTAAAAATAGAACAAAAGAACACCCTGCATTGATCTGTAAAACAGAAAAAAGTGATATTAAAGAGGTTTCCTGGGATGAATTATATCTTAAAGTAGCTGCTTTAAGCAAATTCATGAAAGAAAGAGGAATTAAAAAAGGAGATTGTGTAGTAGCTTATATGGGTAACATTTCCGAAACCGTAGTTGCTTTTTTAGCTTGCGCTTCTCTAGGAGCAATTTGGTCGAGTTGTTCTCCTGATTTTGGCTCTGATAGTGTGATAGAACGATTTAAGCAGATAAAACCCAAAATGTTGTTTGCTGTAAATTCATATAACTATGGAGGAAAAGCATACGATAAAACAGATGCTATTAAAGAGATAATAAGTCAAATCCCTGAAATAAAAGACACGATCATTCTCGAATCTCCCAGTGAACCAGCATCAATTATTGATGAAATCAGTTCCTTTTCTTTTAAAGACATCATAGAAAATTCAAATGCGTTTGAAATAGAATATGAGTTTGTTGAATTCAATGAACCTTTATGGGTTCTTTATTCAAGCGGAACAACAGGTATTCCTAAAGCAATCACACATAGTCAGGGTGGGATCATTATTGAACATATAAAATATTTAAAACTTCATAGTAATATTAAACCCGGAAGTCGCTTCTTTTGGTTTAGTACCACCGGTTGGATGATGTGGAACTTTATAATGGGAAGCTTACTATCCGGATCTACAGCCATTTTATATGACGGAAGTCCGGTATTCCCAAATATTAATTTCTTGTGGGAATTTGCAGAAAAGGTGAAAATGGAAACTTTCGGAACAAGTGCCGCCTATTTGATGGCTTGTAAAAAAGCCGAATTGATCCCATCAAAAGAGAATGACTTAAGCAATTTAAAAAGTATAGGTTCAACTGGTTCTCCATTACCAATTGCAGGGTTTGAATGGTGCTATTCAGCAATTAAAAAGGACCTATGGCTTAATTCAGTTAGTGGAGGTACCGATATATGCAGTGTCTTTACCGGAGGACTACCTACCCTTCCTGTTTATCCAGGTGAGATCCAATGCAGATCGCTTGGTGCAAAAGTAGAGTCGCTTGATGATAACGGTGTCGCTCATATTGATACAGTCGGAGAAATGGTGATAAGTGAAGCAATGCCATCGATGCCTATTTATTTTTGGAATGATAAAAATAATGAAAGGTATAAAGAAAGCTATTTTGAAACCTATCCCGCAAAATGGCGTCATGGAGATTGGGTAGAAATCACTAAACGTGGCGGAGCGATTATATCAGGTAGATCAGATTCGACACTTAACCGAGGCGGTATTCGGATCGGAACTGCCGAAATTTATAGTGCACTAGCGAAATTACCTCAAATAAAGGACAGTTTGATCGTTGGTTTAGAAAGAGATAATGGTAATTATTTTATGCCTCTTTTTGTTGTTTTAAATGAGGAGGTCGAGCTCGATCTTGAGCTAAAGACCAAGATCAAAAAAATAATAATGATGCAATTTTCACCACGCCATTCGCCTGATGATATTTATGTGATCGATGAGGTACCTTATACCTTGAGTGGTAAAAAAATGGAAACCCCTGTTAAAAATCTATTTCTCGGAAAAGACATACAAAAAGTAATAAACAGAGATGCGATGAGGAATCCTGATGCTTTTAATTTTTTTATTGATTTTAAAAAAGAGGTTGTTGACAAACTAAATTATAATTGAATATGATTTCTAACATTAAGGTGCCTTCCAACTTTTATTCGATAATGAAATGGGCTGGAATAATTATAATAATAGCCGGAATAAAATCGATTTCAAATATTATTATACCAATGATATTAGCTGTTTTTATTAGCTTAATGTTATTGCAGGCAGTACATTGGTTAGAAAATAAGAAAATCTCAAGAAACATTGCCATACTAGTTGTGGTTATAATCTTTACTTTGTTTCTCTTTCTTATTGGCAATCTACTCGGAATTTCACTAGGTAAGTTCAATGCCGATCTTCCACAATACAAATTAAAATTACTCAACTATATTGCTGACAATAGCGATATCCTTCAGAAATTCGGGATTAATTATTCTACTGATCACCCTATTAATACAGAACCCTCATTATTAATGAATTTAATTCTAAACGGACTTGAGCATTTGAAACAAATTATAAGTATGGTATTTCTTATCATGCTTCTCACTATATTCTTTTTATTGGAACTTGATTCTTTTCCAATAAAATTCAAAGCAATGTTTAGTCAAAGTGGAAATGAAAAATCTGTTATTAACTTAAATAAAATCATTATCAATCTCAGAAGTTATATTGGGATAAAAAGTGTCACCAGTTTTGCAACCGGTCTTTTTATTTATTTAGGTTTATTAATTCTGGATGTTGATTATGCTATACTTTGGGGTTGCCTCGCTTTCCTTTTAAATTATATTCCAAATATTGGCTCTTTGATCGCTGCTATACCAGCTGTAATTTTTGCCGGTATTGAACTGGGTGGGAGTACCCTCCTTTATACAGGAATACTTTATTTTGCTGTAAATTTTATTATAGGTAGCATTATCGAACCTAAAGTAATGGGAAAAGGAATGGGACTTTCTATGGCTGTAATTCTGATTTCTTTAATGTTTTGGGGATGGTTATTTGGACCCATCGGAATGTTTCTTTCCGTACCTTTAACAATGGTAATGAAAGTGTTTTTAGAATCTAATGAAGATAGTAAGTATTTCGCCATTTTAATAGGTACTGAAGAAGAGGCAAAACTAATATTGAAAAATGAAGATAAAGTTAGACAATAACAATCAGTTAGCCCCCTTTATTAGATGGGCCTGCATCTTCATCATCATTGGCGGAATGAAGATCGCATCGGATATTTTGACTCCATTTTTCTTAGCACTATTTATTAGCATCATTGCTTCTCAGCCTGTTAACTGGCTTATAAAGAAAGGTTTGCCAAAATCAATTTCAATTATTTTAGTAATGTTAATCTTGGTTACTTTTGGTGTTTTTGTTGGAGGTATCATTGGAACTTCCATCAGTCAGTTTACGCAAAACCTGCCTTTACTGGATCAAAGCTTTAAAGAAAACATTACTTCATTTACGATAAGTGTTAATAAATTAGGCTTTAATTTTTCTGATGCTAGAATTGCAAGTCTGATCGATCCCGGGAAAATCCTTCAATTTACTGCTACTACAATAAGCAGCATGGGAAATATACTTGGACAAACACTTATAATTATTTTAATTTCATTATTTGTCCTATTCGAATTAGATAGCTTTCCAATAAAATATAAAGTCGTTTCCAAAAACAACGAGAATAAAAAAAGAAAGAAATATAATTTTACTGCAATTATTAATAATGTAAGGAGTTATCTCTATGTTAAAACAATGATCAGTCTTGCTGCAGGTATTCTTACAGCCCTTGGATTAAAAATTCTGGGTATTCAATATGCCTTTTTCTGGGGTCTGATCGCATTTCTAATGAATTACATTCCTAATATAGGTTCCATTTTAGCAGCGCTTCCGGTAGTTGCCTTTGCTCTTATTGGATACGGCTTCGAAAAAGTTATATGGACCATCGCTATTTATCTTTTAATCAATATCATTGAAAGCATTGTAGAACCGAAAATTATGGGCGATGACTTTGGCTTATCCACCTTAGTGGTTCTTTTGTCATTATTATTTTGGGGGTGGGTCTTTGGGCCAATTGGAATGTTCCTTTCTGTTCCTTTTACAATGATCCTTAAAATAATACTCGAAACCAATGATCAATCTCAGTGGCTATCTACCTGGTTGAATTCCGAAAAAAATATTAGAAGACAATGGAAAGAAATTCAAGATAATGAGGAAAATACGGCATTATAACCCAATTCTATTTTTATATTATAAATTAATTTAATACCATTGAACTTGCTTTTTCTAATCACAAAAGACAATCAAAATCCTAAATGTTAATTACCATTTCTCCTGCAAAAACACTAGACTTTTCCACTAATAAAAAAGGAAATCTAATTCAATATCCTGTTTTTACGGAAGAAGCCGATTATCTTATTCAAAAATTGAAGAAGCTAAGTCCAAAAAAGATTGCATCAATGATGGACTTAAGCGATAATTTAGCTGAATTGAATTATGAACGTTTTCAAAATTGGGAAAAACCTTTTGATCCTTCAATTGCTAGAGAAGCACTTTCCGTTTTTAAAGGAGATGTATACATCGGGCTGGAAGCCGAGACTTTATCGCAAAAAAGCATCAATTATTTAGAAGATCATCTTATCATCTTATCAGGCCTATATGGCGTATTAAGACCCAGTGATTCGATACTTCCTTACCGCCTCGAAATGGGTCGCCCTTTTAAAGTAACTCCTAAAAAAAAGAATTTATATCAATACTGGGATACAAAGATCACCGATTACTTCAATCAACGGTCGGAAGAAGAAAAATCGAATTTGTTGATTAATTTAGCCAGCAACGAATATTTTAAATCGATACAAGAAAAGAAATTAAGAGCAGAAGTTATTACACCGGAATTTAAGGACCTCAAAAATGGAACTTATAAAACATTGAGTTTTTTCGCTAAAAAAGCAAGAGGCTCAATGCTCAGGTATATGGCAGAAAACAATATAAAGGAAGCCGAAGAGATCAAATCTTTTGATCATGACGGTTATTATTTTAATCATTCATTAAGCACAGAAAAAAAATGGGTATTTACTCGAGATCATTAGCAATTATTATCATCTTTTTATTTGTAAACGAAATGCAGGTTTTTGGACAGAGATCCAAGAAAAATAAAAAGAATAAAGGTCAAATTGAAAGCACACAGGTATTACTATTAAATCAAAATGATTCTGTGAGTTATGCATTAGGAATGGGTATGGCCGAAAACTTAAAAACTTCCGGAATGGACAGTTTAAGTTATGGTGCATTTCAAGCAGGATTAAAAGCTATTTTTAATTCTGATTCGACGCTAATTGATGCAGATCAAGTACAGCTTATATTACAAAGTTATTTTGTAGGATTAGCATTAAAGGCTACAGAAAAAAATCTTGAAGAAGAGCGCGCTTTTTTAGCGAAAAATAAACTCCGCCCAGAAGTAGATACCACTGCAAGTGGACTTCAATATGAAGTGATCGTGCAAGGAGAAGGACCTTTTCCAAATGCCAATAGTCAGGTTACGGTTAATTATGAAGGGAAATTATTAAATGGCGATATTTTCGATTCATCTTATGAAAGAAATGAAGTGATCCAGTTTAGTTTAGAACAAGTGATTGTAGGTTGGACTGAAGGTCTTCAATTAATGAATCCAGGGTCGAAATTCATACTTTATATCCCTTCTGAACTTGCTTGGGGAGAAAGAGGTGCCGGTGAAGATATTCCACCAAATTCGATGGTTATTTTTACTGTAGAACTTATCAGTATCGATAATTAATTGTTGTTTGTAAAATTCAAATAACGTACTAAAAATTATTTTTTATAGTTATGTTTCAACTAACTAAACTCAAGAAAATGAAAACTGCCCTTAAATTACTTTTAGTCCTTCTATTATTTGGATCGATAGACGCTTACTCACAAGACAAAATTTTTCTCAAAGGATCTAAAGAGGTATTGCAAGTTGATATTATAGAAATCGGATCACAAAGTATTCGATATAAAACTTTTGGGGATAGTACATCTATTGTCTTCAATATTGAGAAATATTTAGTTGAAAAAGTTTTAACTGCTCAAGGGGACGTTTATGCTTTTGCTGACCCACTTAGCGATCCTGCGATCTATGCAGATCAGAAAAAAAATGCACTAAAAGTAGGATTCTTTAATGTCTTTTTTGGATCTATGCAATTTGCTTATGAAAGAAGTCTAGAACCGGGTAAGAGTATCGAAGCTACGCTGGGGATCATAGGTGCAGGGGTAGATTTAACTGGAACTCAATCTAGAGGTGCTACTATTAAATTTGGATACAAAATGATCAAGACTCCTGATTATTATATTCCCGGAATGCGAGCCAGTCATATTTTGAATGGTGGCTATATTAAACCGGAGATTGTTTTCAATGTTTTCAATTATGATGCATATAGTTATGATTATTATCAAAGCACAACTACTCGGGAAAATAGCTTTTCAGGTGCCTTTGTATTAAATCTTGGTAAGCAATGGATCATTTCAAACTTTTTAGTCGATCTTTATTTTGGTGCCGGATTTGGTTTTGCCTCCAATAGCGAAGATTATTATAGCGGACAATATTATGGGTTTTTAGGGGCCTATGAAGGCTTTCCTATCGCATTAACCGGTGGACTTAAAATAGGTTTTCTATTTAAATAGAAATTGATTAAAGAAGACTATCAATAATCTTATCTGAAGTAAACCCTTCGGCTTCTGCTTTATAATTACGAATTAATCGATGGCGAAGTACCGGATGTACCACTGCTTTAACATCTTCGATATCAGGTGAGAATTTCCCATTAATAGCCGCATGTGTTTTCGCAGCGAGTATTAAGTTTTGAGATGCTCTCGGACCTGCTCCCCATGATACAAAATCTTTGATTATTGAAGTTGCGCGATCTGATTCAGGTCGGGTTTTACCCACTAATTCAACCGCGTAATTGATTACATTATCAGCTACAGGCATTCTTCTGATCAGTTGCTGAAAATAGCGAATCTGATCACCATCAAGAGTCGATTGAATTTTTTGAGTGTTCTCAACCGTTGTTGATTTAACTACCTGTACTTCTTCATCAAAACTTGGATAATCTACCCATATATTAAACATAAATCGATCGAGTTGTGCCTCCGGCAAAGGATAAGTTCCTTCCTGTTCAATTGGATTTTGAGTAGCTAGTACAAAAAATGGATCATCTAAAGTATAAGTATGACCTGCAGCGGTAACTGTTTTTTCCTGCATCGCTTCCAATAAGGCCGCTTGCGTTTTTGGTGGAGTTCTATTGATCTCATCTGCTAAGATCACATTTGCAAATACAGGTCCTTTTATAAATTTAAAATGGCGGGATTCATCCAAAATCTCAGATCCAATAATATCTGAAGGCATTAAATCGGGAGTAAATTGAATCCTGTTAAAACTCAATCCTAATGAATTGGCAATACTACTTACCAATAAAGTCTTTGCTAGTCCCGGAACTCCAACCAATAAGCAGTGTCCTTTACTAAAAATTGAAATTAGAACTTGTTTTACAACGATGTCCTGACCAATAATTACTTTAGAAATTTCTTTTGTAAGTGCATTATATCGAACAACAAAATCCTGAATTGCTTCACTATCCGATTTATAATTTGGTACTGCCATTTATTAAGTCTTTGTTAGTTTGCTTTATTCTTATGCCAATTTAGATCCCAAACACAGTCGTCGTATTTAGGACTGATAAAAATATAGGTTTCATTAATTTTTCCAATGATCCAATTTAATGTAGCTTCTTGTTTAGCACTTGAAGTGGCTGATTCCTGCAAAATTTGATAATCATCTACTAAATTGGCGCGATGTGGTTCTATCCTTTTTGTCAACTTTATTAGTCGATACCCCTCTTTTCCTTCTCTTGTTTGATATAAAATAGGCCCCTCAATATCACCAACATCCATATTTTCAATTGCCACAAAAGCCTGTGGATCAAGCTGACTTAATTCAAATCTTGGTGTACCAGTCATCAGATTTACAACTAAACCTTCATTATTATAACTTTTCTCATCCTGACTATATTTCAATACAGCAGTATACCAATCGAGAGTATCAGTACCAAGTGATGTTTTTACTTCAATAAGTTTATTTTTTGCCTGAAGCATACTTTCACTAGAAACACTGGGTTTTAACAAAATATGACGCGCGTGATATTGTTCACCACGGCGCTCAACCATTTGCATTATATGATATCCAAACTCAGTTTGAAAAACTCCTGATAATTCTCCATTTGATAATTGAAAAGCCACCTCATCAAATTCCGGTACCATTGTACCTCTTGGTACCATCCCTAAATCTCCTCCCTTTGAAGCGGAACCCGGATCTTCTGAATATAAGACAGCTAGGGTGGCAAAATCTTCTCCTTCCCTTACTTCTTGAATAAATCCTCTTAGGCGTTGTTTAACCAGTTCAATTTCTACAGGGTTCTCTATGGGGAAAATCACAATTTGAGCAAACTCAACGTGTGTGTTAATTAAAGGCAAGCTATCTTCAGGAATGCTATTAAAATAACTTAATACATCACTTGGAGTAACATTTACATCCATTGTAACTGTATTTTGAACCTCCTGAATGATCATCTGATTTTTCATTGGCTGCCTGAAGTCATCTTTAATTTCTCTTACAGACTTCCCAAAATAATCTTCCAATGCCTGCTCAGATCCAATTTGTTGAGTAAACATAGCAATCCTTCTATTTAGCTCGCCTTCGATCATCGCATCACTAACCTCGATCGTATCTAGTTTTGCTTGATGAAGAAACACTTTTTCACTTAGTAATGAACCTAGAATAAAACATTCTGGATCAGAATCTAATCGAATTCCTTCTTGTCGAAATTGAATTTTTGATTCCTCTAATTCTGATTTTAAAATAATCTCATCACCTACAATCGCGATAACATTATCTAGTATATAAATTGAATCTTGTTGGGCATTACTCAGACTACTTATTAATGGAAGTATGAATAATAAAAACACTATTTGTAATCGCTCTCTCATCTATTTTTAGCTAATTCAATTCTTTATTAATCATGAAATAATTCAACATTCTTTTTCCTTACTGCTTCAGAATAGATGTCCTTTCTCATCTTCTTGAGAAGTTCCAACTTTCTTTTATTCAATATTAAGGATCTTATTTCACTCTTTACCAAATCAACAGGAGAGGGATCTCCAGGTTTCAAAAAGTCCTTTACAAATACTAAATACATGAAACTATCATCATTTAATGTTATTAAACCTTTGGCAGGTGATTCAATAATCTGAATTCCCTTATTGGGTAGCTCTTCTTCAATATCAACAGGTGTAACCCAAATTGAATCATTTAGAAAATATTTTGTTGCATTACTTTCGCAAAACAATTTTAAATCTTCTATATCTACTTCATCATCTGATTTTATCCACTCGTTAACCAATTTTATATCCGGCGTTTCTTTCATTAATTTAATATACCGAAGTCTGAAAACGCTTTCTTTCAGAATAAAATTATCCTTATTATTTTCATAATAATTTAAGGTAGAGAGTAATGCGATATTCGTATCCAATTTTTCGTCGATCAAAGCTTGCTCATAAGTATATACCAACAATGAGTTTTTATACTGAGTCAGCATTTCATCAAAATCCAATTGATCAACTGAAAGATTCAACTGTGCCTGTCCGATGAGTACATTCTCATGAATCCATTTATTAATATACTTATCGGCTATTTCTGCACTATCCTCAGGCGAGGCTGTAACGGGAATTATTTTGTTTAAATCTGAGCGATATAAATAATTATCAAAGGCACGCGCAACAGGAACCTCATCTTTAACAGGTCCTAAATTACAATTTGTAAATCCTATAAGGATTAATAAAACAAAACTTAATCTAATCAGTTGCAATTGAATATAAAACTTCTTTGTTAATAATAACCGGATACTTTAAACGTAAAGAATGAATCCATTCTTTCTCAAGTTGTTCTTGATAATTTGAAATATAATATCCCTTCGCATCATCTAACGATTTAGGTGAAGGTAATAGTATATCTGTGATATTTATGAAAGAATATTGATTATTGAACAATACCATTTCTGATAATCCTCTTTTCCATTCAACTTTAGAAAACAATTCATCATCCTCTTTACTAAAAAGTCCTTCTTCAATAACAAGATTTAATTGAGAATTGTTGTTTATGATCGCTCTAATTGAATCATTACTATATCCTTTGGAAACCATTTCATATACCTTTTTAGCAATGTTCTCATCAATAGATTTATAAATTTGAGCTTCTACTCTTTCTGGCCACATATTCTCCATTTTATAGGCTTCATAATAAGCATCTAATCCCAAAGTATCTGAGGTCGCTTTCTTCCATACTTTTTGATCTGAAAGTTCGAACAATAAAATACCATCATGGTATTCCTGCATTAATGCTTTAAAATTCGGATACTTATTTTCCAAATTAGCGTCTTCATAGGCTAAAATTGAAGCGTTTTTAAAAGCTGTAAAATTTGTATTTACATAGCTTTCGATCGGCATTATCGACTTATTTGTCATTTTCGATCTTTTCATCTGCATCAACAGATAATCAGCGAAATCTTTTTGAGTATACTTTCTTTTCGAAATAGTAAATAGCGTTTTATTCATTGACCAGCTTGGATCGATCACCCATTTATTTAAAAATATGGTGCTGTCGACCCATGTATAAAAAGGAGATAAATTTTTAGGATAATTTTTAAATCCATACTCTTTAATTAATTCTTGAATAAAGGCCTCTTTACTTACTTGACTTCTGGAGTCCCTTTGTATTTTTTTCTCAATAACCGGCTTTAACTCTTCAAAGGATTCTAATTTCTTAACTTCTAATAATTTTATAATATGCCATCCAAATCTACTTTTAAAAGGAGCGCTGACATCTCCTACCATTTTTAATGCATATGCCTGATCTTCAAATTCAGGAACCATTTTCCCCGGACCAAACAAAGGAAGTTCTCCTCCCTTTTGAGCTGAACCTTTATCATCACTAAATTGTTTTGCCAATAGTCCAAAATCAGAACCCGCTTCCACTTTAGCATAGATCTCATCTATTTTTGCTTTAGCTTGATCTTGTTGTACCGGTTTCATTTGGTCATTCGAAATGATCACGATATGAGACACTTTCAATTCGCCTCTAGAAGGTCTTTTATCAACTACTTTTAAAATATGATATCCGAATCGTGTTCTTACTATTAATGAAACTTCACCAACAGGGGTCTCATAAGCAGCATTTTCGAAAGGATAGACCATTTGAAAAGCGGTAAAATAACCTAGGTCTCCTTTATTCGTTTTTGCGGATGGATCTTGTGAATATTCGATCGCAGCAGCTTCAAAGGTCATTTCACCTTTTACAGTCATATTACGAATTTCATTTATTTTAGTATATGCTTTTAGCGTATCAGTAGGCAATGCATTTTGATCCACTTTAATTAAAATATGACTTGCACGAATTTCGAATTTCATGCGGTCATAAGCTTGTTGGATCAGTTCATTATCGACTTCTGAATTGGTAAGATAAGGAGCTGCTAATTGCTCACGATAACCATTAAGCTCTTTTTTAAAAGATGCTACGGTATCCATACCAAGTTCTTCTGCTTCTTTAACTTTAAGTTTATAATTGATAAACAATTCCATATACTCATCAAGCTCTGCTTTGGTGATTGCGGTTTTGCTATTATTCTTCTTAAAAACATATTCAAATTCCGATTTTGAAATCGGTTCACCTGAAATAGTTAAAATTGTTTCATTTTGAGCATTAACAATAAATGATAATGCAAATGCTACTAACAATAATTGAATTTTCTTCATTTTAATTTTTAAACTATTTAATACTATAATTTGGAGCTTCTCTTGTTATTGACACATCGTGTGGGTGACTTTCACGAACACCGGCTGAGGTTATCCTAACAAACTGTGCTTTTGTCAACGTTAATAGATCCGGACTTCCACAATAACCCATTCCGGCTTGTAATCCCCCTATTATTTGATACATCACCTCTTTTAAGGTTCCTTTATATGGAACCCTTCCTGAAATTCCTTCAGGAACAAGTTTACTGACGTCTAATTCATCTTCCTGAAAATACCGGTCTTTCGATCCTTTCTGCATCGCTTCAATGGACCCCATTCCACGATAGGCTTTAAACTTTCGACCTTCATAAATAATGGTCTCACCCGGAGATTCTTCAACTCCGGCCAACATAGATCCTATCATCACTGAGCTTGCGCCTGCGGCTAATGCTTTTACTATATCACCAGTATATCTTACACCCCCATCTGCTATAATAGGAACATCGCTTCCCTCAAGTTCTTTAGCTACATTATATATTGCGGTTAATTGAGGAACACCTACTCCTGCAATAACACGGGTAGTACAAATACTTCCTGGTCCAATTCCCACTTTTACTGCATCCGCTCCATTATCAACAAGAGCTCTGGCAGCAGCAGCAGTAGCAATATTCCCTACGATCACATCCAGATCAGGAAATGCATTTTTAATTTCCTTTAATTTTTCAACTACACTTTTAGTATGTCCGTGAGCAGTATCAATTACCACTGCATCAACACCGGCTATATATAAGGCTTCGGTTCGTTTCACTGCATCATTTGTAACACCAAGAGCAGCCGCAACGCGTAATCTTCCAAACTTATCTTTACATGAATTTGGATGTTCCTTCACTTTAATAATATCACGGTAGGTTATTAAACCTACTAATCGATGATCTTTATCTACGACAGGTAATTTTTCAATTTTATATTCTTGTAAGATCTTTTCAGCTTGTTTTAAATCAATCCCTTCCTCAGCTGTGATCAAACCTTCTGAAGTCATCACTTCGATTACAGGTTTTTTCAATTCCTTAATAAAACGAAGATCCCTGTTTGTAACGATCCCAACTAAAAGACCGGAATCATTTATTACCGGAATTCCACCGATCTTATTTTCACTCATTAAGAAAAGTGCATCTTCAACTAAAGCATTATCCTTTAAAGTAACCGGATCTTTGATCATTCCACTTTCAGAACGCTTTACTTTTCTCACTTCTCTTGCCTGATCATCGATCGACATGTTTTTATGAATAACACCAATCCCACCCATTTGTGCCATAGCGATTGCCAAAGCAGACTCAGTAACCGTATCCATAGCTGCCGAAACAATGGGAGAGTTTAATATTATATTGCGTGTTAAGCGTGTACTAATTGAAACTTGTGAGGGCAATACCTCCGAATAGGCAGGTATTAATAATACATCGTCGTATGTAAGTCCTTCTCCAACTAATTTTGATGCGTCCATAATTCCTAAATAAGGTCAAAATAAAGTGGCGCAAAAGTATGAAAATTAAGAGAAGTTTGAAGGATGATTTTATATGAATTTATTAGGATCGATCTCATCAATTGGAAAAAACGGTTATACTTCCTGTTTCAATGATCACTTTACCTAATCCATCCTCTAACTGAATAACATAGATATAAACTCCTTGTGGAACCTGATTCCCTTTATAATAGCCATTCCATCCCGAATATATATCACTTGTTTCATATATAATTTGCGACCATCTATTAAGTATTGTCATTTTATAATTACTCACATTGGCATAAGCAAACACCGGATAAAAAGTATTCGGATTTCCATCGATCACGAAAGAATTTGGAATCCAAATTCTTGGTTCAATTACCTTACAACTCTCATTTGAACGACTTACAGGGAAATTAGCATGAGGATTATCCGCTTCAATACCCTCAATATAATAACAATATCCTCCATCCATTGTCCAATCATCCGATAAATTATCCTGAAAAAAGAACTCATTCGAACCCGCTTCATAGATCAACTGAATTATCCCTCCTTCCTGAACCCGATAGACCATATAAGTTTCAATTTCGCCTTCTCTTCCTAATACTTCGGTCCATACCAATGTATTTAAAGCGTTTTCTTGATCACTAACAATATTTAAGTAGATCGTATTGATCTCATTACTGAAAAAATTGTCATTAGCACATCCATCAAGAATTTGAACTCTATACCAGATCATTCCATTATCTGCAGGTGTATTTTCGTCAATAAATTCGAATGTATTCTGATCTAAATAGGGAACAAAACCAATATTTATATAGTCATTATCACCCGGATACATCGCCTGTATATTAAATCCCTCTATCTCAATTTCATCTGCAGAATCCACAAAAAAGAAGAGCGAAACGTTATTGGAGGAATCAACACTTGCTGTTGCTAAATACGCCACTTCAGGCAGACCCGGATAAACAATTTCCTGACATAAGATATTTGAAAGTGAAAAACGTGTTTGTGATAGATCAATCGCTTTAATTAAATAGCAATAATTCGAAAATGCAATAAGATCTTCGTGTGTGTAGCTTGTATCATTTGGAGTTAATTGAGCCAATAATTGAAAGGGTGCTCCGTCGATACTAACATACAATTCATATTCAAATACCCCTTCCGGCCAATTAGTATAAGTGTTCCAGCTGAGCACATTCATTTGATCACAACCGAAATATTCGTTTTCCAATAAAATACTATTTTGAAAATCATCTAATGCAGTAGGCGGAGAAATATAGAAAAATGGTGGATTAGAATTTGGATTGATACAGGTATCAAAAGCTGCAATTCCATAAGCATAACTTTCATTACTTACATCTGAATTGAAATCGATATAATAATTGATCGACGGATCCCAGATCGTATCAATTGCAACTGAAAAACCATTGATGTTTTGAACGATAACATAACCCTGAATATCTTCCTGTGGCGGAATTTGCCAGCTGATACTTGTAAAACCCACCGTAGTATCAACACTAATCTGAATTATTTCCGGAATATCCGGAGGCGTATTATTATTGAAAAAATCCCCTTTTACATTGGATACATAGGAACAGAAATTATTTCTAACCCATTCCACCTTATAATTTAGAAATGCACTACAAATGGTGATGGTATCCAGATAGTTATTCATTCCAAGCTCAATTTGATCGATCTCAACCCAGTTCCCGATTGGATACTCTCTTAAAATAGAATAATAAGCATCTGCAGTATTTAAAAAGGAATCCGTAAAAGGTTGATTCCATGATAAATTGGCAATTCCACCTCCATTCATTACATCTACATCCAACACAATATTTGATAAAGTATCCGAATAACTATTATCTATTGGATCGTAAAAAAAATACCAAAGAATCTGAGACTGATTGATCAATCCCCCGATCTCTATGGTTGTTCCTCCATTGCTTGTTATCGGATTAAACAATTGATTATAAGCCCCTCCAAAAGTATTTGAGACAAAAAGATCGCTGTTTAAAGGACTCGCAAGCTGAATATGAATTGTATCATTATTAATGACTTGAATACATTCTATTTCATTTGCCTGCAGCAAATCCAGGCTACCCGAATTACTATCCATTCCGGATAATAAAAATGATCTTGTCATTAAAATGACAAGCAGATATATGAAATTCGCTTTCAAACTAAGTATTCCTCTGTTATACTAAACGTTTTCAATCGTAAAAGTTGCTAAACTCCGGCAATTATCTTTATAAAGTCTTTTTCTACTAAATATTGTTGAGCCAAGCGTTTTAATTCAGGAGCCTTCACCTGATCGAGATATTGAATATAGCTGTTAATTCGATCTTCTTTTAAATTGTAAACGATCGTATTTTTATGATAAGAGGAAAATTGAAATGCACCATCGATCGACTGCAATAAACTTCCCTTAATATATCTTCTAACCATTTCCAATTCTGTATCTTGGACTAGGTTATTCTTAAGATCATTAAATACATCGATGATCGCTTCGTATGCTTCCCCCCAGTTACTCGCATTCAACTCAGCATAGATCGTTAAAAAACTTGCATATTTAAGCCTTCTTAAATGCCCATGGACACCATAGGTCAATCCCTTTTCCTCTCTTATCACTTTATTTAAACGAGATCCGAAATAGCCTCCCAAAATGGTTGTTAATAATGATAAACCCAGAAAATCCTCATGATCAGGCAAAATTGAAGGCATTCCAATTCGCATTGAAACCTGCTGATTATTCTTCCCCGGTATTTTGACCCACTCTTCAGCAGATAAACGTTCACCATAAATTATTTGCTCAGTTGGATCTATTAAATAATCCAGTTTAATATTTTCAAATTGCCTTCCGATGGTCTCAGCAATCGCATCATCTACTTTACCCGAAACAATAATATGCTTTGGACTTCTTTTAATTCTTTTAGAATAAAAAGAAAGCATTTCAGATCTTGATAATGCATCATAACTTTCGGCTGTACTTAGATCGGCATAAATGGAATCTCTACCAAAAAGTGCGTTTATAAAAGCTTGATTAGATTGTACATCCACTTTTTCGTGTTCGACTAGAAATCGTTGCTTCATATTTCGCTTGAACATATCGACCTCATTTTCAGGAAAGATAGAATCAGTAAGCGTTTCTAAATATAAAGGCATTAATTCTTTAGTGAATTTTGATAAAAGATACATACTCGTTTGACTATAATCCCTTTGGATATCCTGCGTATAAAATGCCCCTTTCCCATCGATGATCTTAGCGATTTCTGCAGAACTATGCTTTGTTGTTCCATCATTTAATAAAGCATTCACGGCACTTGCTAATACCGGATCTTTTGAATAGGCATTTCCTGCATCAAACAGGACGTCAACTTTTATTAATTCTTGTTTTCCTGCATTAATGATATACATCGGAAGTCCATTCGCTAAAATCCTTTTTTCAAACTTCAGCAAGTCTACCTTCGCTATTTCTTTTATTTCCGGCTGCTTCATTGCTGTGTTTTAAGTGATTTATAATAGAGAACAGATGAATTTTCTTCAATAAGATATTCATTAGCAAATTCCTTCAGATCTTTTACCCTTAATTTCCTATACATTTCCATCTCATGATTTATCAGATCTATATCTCCTAATAATTCGTAGTGACCTAAACTAAATGCAATATCAGAATGGTTCATCTCATGAAATAAGTAAGTTGATTCAACCTTATTTAATAGTTGATCGATCGTTTCCTGATCCATTTTCCCATCCTTCGCGTCCTGAATGATATTATCGATTGCTTTTTCCGCTTTTTCGAATGAAACTCCGGGTGAAAGCATTCCTGAGATCGAAAATAAACCCGGTTCGTTATTTCCGGAAACTGAACAATGAATTTCTGAAAATAATTGCTGCTCTTTAACTAAGCTTTTATATAACCAAGATGAATGTCCTCTTCCTAATAAATCGCTTAAGAGATCCCCTGCGATATAATCCTTATCCATTCTTCCCGGCATATGGAACACCTTATTCATTGAACTTTGAGGTACTTCTCTTTCCAAGGTCAGCACTCGTTTTTTGTCTTGCTTTTCCTCAATAGGAAGCTGACGATCATACTTTTCTCCTTTCGGGATCACTCCAAACCATTTTGCTATCCATTCTTTCGTCTGTTCAATATCTATATTACCTGCAACGCTTAAAACGGCATTGACAGGAGAATAATGTTTCTTGAAAAAAGCCTTTACATCTTCCAATTTAGCCTCTTCGATATGCCCTACTTTTTTTCCAATAGTAGGCCAGGAATATGGGTGTGTCTTATAAGCTAATGGGGAAAGTTCCAACCATATATCACCATAGGGTTTATTAAGATAACGCTGCTTGAATTCTTCTATCACCACTTTCCGCTGAACTTCCAAAGATTCCGGAGAAAAAGCTAATCCATTCATTCGGTCTGCTTCAAGCATCAACCCAATTTCTTCATTAATCGAAGGAAGTGTGATATAATAATTTGTGATATCATTGCTCGTAAATGCATTATTACTTGCTCCTGCTCGCTGGGCGATATCATCATAATCAGGAAATGCGGGAGTACCTCCAAACATTAAATGTTCAAAAAGATGTGCAAATCCCGTTTTATCAGGATCTTCATCTTTAGAACCAACATCATAAAGTACATTAATGGTTAGCAATGGTGTACTTTTATCCTGATGAAGAATTACCTTAAGTCCATTGTTTAAGGTGTATCTCACAAAATCGATCATTCTATAATTCCTTTAGTTTAGTTGTTTCCATAAGTGCCTTATTATATTCACTTATGATATTATTTACTATTTGTTTAGCCGGCAAGATCGTATGAATAGCGGAAGAAATTTGACCAATTTCTAACTCACCTTCCTTCAATTCTCCTTCGAACATTCCTTTTTTAGCTCTCCCTCTGCCTAATAATGTTTTAAGCTCATCCGTACTTGCACTGTGCTGATAGGCATTCGAAATTTGATTATAAAATTCATTTTTGATCAAACGAACCGGTGCCAATTCCTTTAAAGTGAGCACCGTTTCTCCTTCTTTTAAATTTACAACGGTATCTTTAAAAGCTTGATGTGCTGAAGATTCTTCGCTGCATACAAAGCGACTTCCAATCTGAACCCCCTCTGCTCCCAGGATCATTGCGGCTAGCATTGCTTTTCCATCGGCAATTCCACCTGCAGCGATCATTGGAATATCAAGCGCAGCTGCCACCTGAGGCCATAAAACCAAGCTTGTGGTCTCTTCTCTCCCATTATGTCCTCCTGCTTCAAATCCTTCTGCAACAACAGCATCAACCCCGGCATTTTGAGCTTTTAAAGCGAATTTTTCGCTCGAAACTACATGCACGACTTTAATCCCTTCCTTTTTTAAAATGCTTGTCCAGGTATTTGGGTTACCAGCAGATGAAAAAACGATAGGGACCTTTTCCTTTATGATGATCTTCACATGCTCCTCTATATTTGGGTATAACAGAGGAATATTCACAGCAAAAGGCTTAGAACATACTTCTTTTAGTTTTTTAATATGTGTTTCAAGTACTTCCGGGTACATTGATCCTGAACCGATTATACCCAAGCCTCCTGCATTACTAACGGCGCTGGCTAATTCCCAACCCGAACACCAAATCATACCCGCCTGAATAATAGGGTATTTTATATCAAAAAGATCCGTGATTCTGTTTTTCATAAAGGCAATTTTCACAAAAATACCTTATTGATAACTATAAAAAAATGAAATTCGAAAAGTTAAATGAAGACTAGACTTTAGAACTAATAAGCTCACATCTCCACACTTCTTTTGTTAAATCTGATATTTTAACCTTGTCGCTTAGCATTATTCCAACGATCCAGATCACTTCATCATTCGAAAGAAGAAGCATTAGCTTTGATTTATCCGGAAGACTTATTTTTTTATCGATAAGTACATCGCTTATTTTTTTCATCCCTTTCATTCCTAAAGGCTGAATACGGTCACCGTGTTTCCAGCTACGTAGTTTCAAAGGAAAATGGATTTTGCTTTTGTCCATAAGCGCAATCTCATTCGAAGGAATGAATTTTACCTTTTTAGAACTTGAAAAAACAAGATGAATAGGATCAAGTAATTCTTGAGTAGATTCTGAAATGTCGATATCGGAACTGGAATTCCCCTCTTCCTTTACAATAATAATAGAAGAGCGATCGATATAAAGTCGATGAGAAGAAGAATTGAAGACCCTACCCGATTCGTTTATTGCTTTCAAAATATCTTTTGCCTGAGCGCTGTTAAAGCCAAAATTCTGTATAAATTCAAATAAAAATCGCCGAAGCAGTTCTGCTTGAGAAGTTTCGATCTTGATCTGATCCTTAGTTTGAAAAACAGCTTCTTTTTTAAATTTTTCGAAGGCTTCGTAATAAACCTCTGCCACAGGTGTGAGATTCTCAAGTAATCGATCCATCGCTTCAGAGAAAGAAGGATTCTCTTTGTTTAATAAAGGAATGATCTTGTTTCTAAAACGGTTCCGTTTGTATTTACTTTCTAAATTACTTGAATCATTCCTCCATTGAAATTGTTTTGAATTAAGGTATTCTTCAATTTCAGATCGCTTAATAAAAAGGAGTGGTCTCACAAGATCATCATGCTTCTTCTCAATTCCTAAAAGTCCTTTTAAACCAGTCCCCCTAGTAATATTCATCAAGATCGATTCAATGTTATCATCTTTATGATGGGCTGTTAATACTGCTGAAAACCCCTGTGTCTTTTTCAATTCACTAAAAAAAGCGTAGCGGATTTTCCTCGCCTCGGACTGAATATTTTTCTTAGTTATCCAATGCTCCTTATCGATTTTCTTAACAAAACACTCGATTTTATATTCGTCACAAAGCGACTTTACAAATCGCGCATCTTCTTCTGATTCATGATCTCTCAATGAATAATTAACGTGAGCTACTGAAAAAGTGAAGTTAGATTCTCGTAATAAATGAAATAATGCAACAGAATCTGCACCTCCCGAAAAGCCCAATAGCAAATGATCTTTTTTTGAAAAAAGTTCATTCTCCTCGACAAAATTTAAAAATCGACGAATCATAAGCTAAAATTAATTGTTTTGAAGGGCTTTTTTCATTGCCTTCGCTTTAAGGATGCATTCATGGTATTCGTCAGGTCCATTCGCC
Organism: Flavobacteriales bacterium; assembly: GCA_024641785.1. Taxonomy (GTDB): domain Bacteria; phylum Bacteroidota; class Bacteroidia; order Flavobacteriales_D; family JAHECK01; genus JAHECK01. Next base: position 21,849 of record JAHECK010000020.1, read on the forward strand.
AAAGCTGTAATGGCTCCACCTACAGGAAAGCTAAGAACCTTTTTTCTTTCATTATAAAGGATCGATCGGATCACCACATTAAAATCGAAGTTGCCTGATGGATCGAAATATCCAAAAGCTCCCGAATAAACTCCTCTTTTAAAATTTTCATTTTCTTCAATAATTTGAAGCGCGCTGATCTTTGGCGCACCTGTCATCGAACCCATAGGAAAGGCGGCTCTGATAATATCAACAGGATGTTTGCTTTCATCTACTGTACATGTAATTGAAGAGATCAATTGATGAACACTCTTAAAAGAATGAACCCCAAATAATTCATCTACGACCACGCTTCCTTTATTGGCAATTCTAGAAAGATCATTTCTTACAAGATCGACGATCATTACATTTTCCCCTTGTTCTTTAGGGTCATTTCTTAATTGCTCTTTGAGTAAAGCATCTTCTTCTTCATCTTCACCCCTTCTAATGGTTCCTTTAATCGGTTGAGATAAGATCCGATTCCCCTCCTTTTTCAAAAAGCGTTCGGGACTTCCACATAATATATAATGTTCTTCATTTCGATAAAAAACCGAAAAAGGCGCTTGGGTTTGCTCATTTAATCTCAAATAAGTGGCAATAGGATCGATTTGAATTTCATTTCTAAAAAATTGCATACAAAAATTAACTTCGTAGATATCCCCTTTCTGAATATGCGCAGCCAGTTTTGAAAAATGGCTTAAATACTCATTTTCGTCAAGACCATGGAATAAAATATCAACTTCCCCGGTTCTTTTTAATTTATAAGGTGATTTAGCTTTTAACATCATCTCATCGATATGCTCTTGAGGGAATTTGATTAGTGAATCAACTTTCGTAAATTCTTTATGTACTTCTATTAAAAGCTGAGGAACATAAAAATGAAGTATAGGGAATTCCATTTTATCTTCATTTTTGCTCACTAATTGTTCAACATCATTTTTTAGATCATAGGATAGATATCCGATCATCCAATCCTGCACTTCGCTTTGAAAAAACTTTAGCTTATCGAAAGCGCCTTCGCTTTGAGTTAACTTAAGTTCTTTTTCAACTCCCCATGCGAGGATGTTGTGCTTATTATTTGAATTACTATTTAAAAGGCTTACACAGCCCTGATTTTGTTCAATAAAACGATAAGGGTCGATCTTAAATGGATAAGTAGTTGATTTTCGTTTACTCAAAGTCATGATCGATTGAACTAAAGCGTTTCCCTGGTAGAAAATTTAATTTTACTGACAAGGGTATAAAGAAGCATTAATATGCTTAAAAAAGCGGCTATTCTACCTAAGTAATCTCCATAAGCAGCATAAAAGGTTTTAAGTTGATTAGGATATACTTTTGCAACAATGCTGTCGTCAACCCACCAATTTGTTTCCTGAATGATCTCTCCCATAGGATTGATAACGCATGAAATACCTGTATTTGCACTTCTCACAACCCACTTTCTGTTTTCGATCGCACGAAGTATAGCATAACTTATATGTTGCTTATATCCTGGAGAATCTCCCCACCATCCGTCATTAGTAATTATTCCAATAATTTCCGCTCCATTATTTACAAACTCGGCACATACTTCACCATAGATCGATTCATAACAGATCGCAGATGAGATCCCTATGGAATCTTTTGAGCTGAAAAAAGGGATTTGATCTTCCTGCGTTCCAAGCGCTCCACTTGTTCCTCCCATATCGATTGCCAGATCACCAAGTGGTTTAAGTAACCATTGATAGGGCATAAATTCTACCGCTGGCACCAATTCGGATTTATGATAGAACTGAACTTCCTTATCTTTTTCAATAATAATGGCTGCATTATACGCTTGATAATAAACATCTAAGCTTTCGATGTATCTAGAAGCGTTTCCTATCTCTTCATCTTTTGCTTGTAATCGATCAGAAGAAAGTCCGAAAATTAAAGTTAGATCAGGATAATCCTCAAGAAACTCACGAATCATTCGAAGGGAATTTGATTGTTCAATGTTATTCTCCCACAAGCCTACAAGTATTAAAGAGTCATTTCGTGGAAATAAAATGGTCCTTTCTTGTAAAGCGGTTTCCGGAAATAAAACGAATCTGCTATCCTTCGTAATTCTATTTCGTGCAAGATCCAGCATTTTTACCATTTGAATATCTGTACTTTCCAGCTGAAATTTTTCGTTGTAAGGATCCACATTAGGCTGAACTAAAACAATTTCAATTGCTTTTGAGCTTTGAACTTCACTAAGGAGTGGTGATTTAGAAAAAAGAAAAGAAAGAATAAATAATGAAAAGATCGAGACCCCATTAGTGATCATTCCTCTTCTATTCTTTTTGACATAATTTTTATAAAGTGCATAGAAAAGTAAATTCAAGCAAAGGATAAATAAAGATCCACCTAAAATACCAGTGTATTCGTACCACTGGATCCATTCTCCACGAATGGAAAATACGTTCCCTAAAGTGAGCCATGGCCAGGAAAGTTCCCAGTTGAGATGAAGATATTCCCAACTTAGCCAATATATAATTAGACTTATATAACCTTCTCTATTTCCAACTCGACAGCGAGTAACATGAAATAAAGAAAATGCGATGGTCATAAAAGCGGCATTAAGTGTAATGGCACTTCCAGCAGAAAATAATTTAGTTCCTAAACTTTCCTGAACATTATAGATCCAGTAAGTCGTGAGGATATTAAAGATGAAAAAAGCAGGATAAAGGTATTTAAACGCCGACCATAAGGATTTCTTCCCTTCTTTATATAATTCATCTTCCAGTATTAAAAGGGGGACAAAACCAATAAATATAAGAGGTGTGATCGATCCTGTAAAGGGCCATGCAAAGCCCAATAATAACCCTGAAAAGACTGATAACAGCCACTTTTGATGCTTCATTGTGATTTAATAATAAGCGAATATAGGCAAAGGAACGGACTATTTATTTATTAAAGCCCTCATCCTCCTATTTAACCGCTCATCCCTTTTATTGAATATTTTTAGTACTTTGTATTGCATAATACCATCTTTTGTACATATCTTTGTTTAGAATATTACTATATGAATATTGAAACCCATGAAAATATGAAAATTGAAAACACAAAAGCACAAATGCGAAAAGGGGTTTTGGAGTATTGTATACTTTCCGTCTTAAGTGATCACGAATCATATCCTTCAGATATACTAGAACATCTGAAAGAAGGTAAATTGATCGTAGTTGAAGGAACCTTATACCCCCTATTAACACGTCTGAAAAATGCCGGACTACTGGCTTACAGATGGGAAGAATCGAAATCGGGGCCACCTCGAAAATACTATCGCCTTACAGAATTAGGAATGCAATTTTTAGATGAACTTAACAAGACCTGGGACGAACTCGTTCAAGCAGTAAAAATCACAACCAAGAAAACTACAGCATCATGAATAAAACGGTATCAGTAAACATTAGCGGTTTTATATTTAACATTGAAGAAACTGCATTTGAGAAACTCAATCGTTATTTGAATACGATTAGAGGCTACTTCAGTGAATCATCGGGTGCTGAAGAAATTATAGAAGATATAGAAGCTCGAATTGCTGAATTATTTCAGGAAAAGATCAGCGAAAATTATCAAGTGATCAAATTGAAGGATGTCAATGAGGTCATTGAAACCATGGGACAACCAGAAGAATACATTGATAGCGATATCGATGATGATGAACCAAAACAACGTTCAACTGAATATTCAACCGGTACTCGAAATAAATACAGAAAAATTTATAGAGATCCGGACGATAAGGTTCTGGGCGGTGTTTGTACCGGAATAGGATACTACTTTGGTATCGATCCGATCTGGATCAGATTATTCTTTGTCATCCTTCTTTTAGGATTTGGAACTGGGGTACTTCTCTATATCATTCTTTGGATCATTATTCCGATGGCAAAAACGCCATCGGAAAAACTAGAGATGAAAGGGAATCCTGTAACTGCCGAAAACATTGGTAAACAGGTAGAGGAAGAAATGGAGAATTTAAAAAAAAAGTTCAAAAATTTTAAGGAAGGAAGCGTAGATGATCATAAATCTCAACTTTCCAGTGGAGTAAGTGACTTCTTTAATTTCCTTGCTAAACTATTAAAACTCTTATTTAGCAGTTTAGGTAAAGTTTTAGGATTTCTATTTATCCTTCTGGGTCTGACTGTGATCGTAGCATTATTTTTCTCCTTAGGAACTTCAGGCGAGTTCCTGGGCTACCACTCAAATCTTAATGACTTCGTTCTTTCATATCCCGAAGTAGTAGACCTGATCCCTGAAGGTTTAATTAATACCGGATGGTTAAGTGTATTCACCATACTAACTATTGGTATTCCCTTCTTAGCATTAACTTTTCTCGGATTTAACATGCTAACCAATTTTGTCTACAAAATTAGAGGACTTGGAGTTGCATTGTTCATTATATGGTTTATTGCATCGATTAGCGCCGTTTTCTATGCTGGATCTATCGCAAAAGATTATGTTCATGAATACGATGAAAAAAGCACCTACCAATTAGAACAAGTACTTGGAGATACTCTAATAGTAGAAGTGATGAACGACGATATCTATACTCAGGAAAAAGCGAGACACTTTAACGATCTTGACTTTATAAAAGTGATAGGAGATCGAATTTATTTAGGAAATCCAGAGCTTGATATTGAAAAGAGTAAAACGGATGAATTCCAACTTATCGTTTATAAAGAAAGTAGAGGAAGAAACCGAGGAGACGCATTGGAAAATGCAAGAAAAATAGAATATGACTATATGGAATTAGGAAATCTGATCAGCTTCTCCCCTTTCTATTCAATTTCAAAAGAAAATGGATATCACTTCGAAAACATTCGATTAAGATTATTAGTCCCTGAAGGAAAAGCAGTCCTTCTCCAAAATGGAAGCGAACGAATCATATACGATATTGAAAATGTAACGAATACTTACGACCTCAATATGGTAGGAAAAGTTTGGACTATGACAAACAGAGGACTTGAATGTATTGAATGTGATCCTGACGACCTTTAAACAACCATAAACCTATTTTCATAGTTCATTTGGATTCCCAAGTGCGACGTAACAACAACAACAAAAAGACCGCTCAATGCGGTCTTTTTGCTTTTAACTACTATTTATTTTAAACTGAAAATTAAAAATCCCGAAAATGCCTCTTTCCTTTTAGTGCCTTTTCATATTCATATTTACTCAGGATATTTTCATCTAAGACCATATCTATTTTAAGCATGGTATCTAAAAATTCATTCATTACTTTTTTATCATTTCTAACCACCTCATTTAAATAATTATAATCCACATTGATACAGATAGCGCCAATAATTCCCATTTGATCTTTATAGATTGGGATGGTTGTACATTTAAATTTTCTTTCACCAATGTTCAATTCATAATTCAGCTTATCCTCTTTATTAGAGTCTCTTCTTTTTAAATCAACTATCAGATTCGTTGCAGGAGCCTCTACATTTCTTCCTGTAACATTGTTTTTTATATGATAAAGCGCCTTTGAAGGATTACTCAGATTATGTAGTAATATCTCAATCCCGGTGTCAGGAAAACTATCGCCTATCAGTCTGACAATGCGTTTATAATTTTCTAGGAATTGAAGGGAATCGTCCATCACCTTCTCGCCATCATAGATCTTATATAATTTTTCGTAATCCTCTAAATGAGATGTTTTTAATACCTGACGAACATTATTTTGTTCTCCTATCAAAACCAACTGTTTGCCTGCCTGATAGTTTTTATTTAAAATAAGATCAGAAACCGCTTCATTAAATAATTTAAAATCAAATTGTAATCTTTTGCTTTCATCTAAAGTGAAGGGATAATAGTGAAAGTCTTCTAATGGACTGCCTTTTTTTTCCTTTCTTTCCTTATATCTTCCATAAGCATATCCAATACCAACAAATACCAGAGAAGCTATCAGACTAATTATAATATCAAGTAATCCTTCGATCATAATTGAATAATTAATTAATAAACATTCACTAAAATTATCAAAAAGAGAAAAAGACCCGCCTTTTATTCCTTATCGTTTTCATCTAAACTACTAAATCATGCTTAAAAATTCATTTATAAGATAAAAAAACGGAATTTTGCACTCGTAAATAAAGCAAGAATGTACAATCAACCAGGTGAAGAATTAGAAGAAGGGGATTACTACATAAACGAGGAGGGCTATCGGGTTTTTACCGAAAAATATTTATTGAAAAGAGGCTATTGTTGCCAAAATGGATGCAAACATTGTCCTTATGGATTTGATAAAAAAGCAGGACGTATTATAAAAAAGTAATAAAAGCATGACGATTAAAGAATTTCAAGACGATATACGCCAGGGTATTCCAAAACAAATACCTTCTGAAAAAGCCTATGATCCAAATAGCAATCATGCTCCAAAACGAAAAGATATTCTCTCGATAGAGGAAAAACGATTAGCGTTGAAAAATGCACTTCGTTACTTTCCGGAATCACAACATAAGGAACTTGCTGCAGATTTTGCGAATGAGTTAGAAAAATATGGCCGTATCTATATGTATCGCTATCGTCCGGACTACCCTATCTACGCCCGAAGTATTGATGATTATCCGGGCAAGTCGCTTCAGGCAAGAGCGATCATGGTAATGATCCAAAATAATTTAGATGATAAGGTAGCACAGCATCCACATGAATTGATCACTTACGGTGGTAATGGTGCGGTTTTTCAAAATTGGGCTCAATATCGTTTAACCATGCAGTACTTATCAGAAATGAACAATGAACAGACATTGGTGATGTATTCTGGTCATCCAATGGGTCTGTTCCCTAGTCACGAAAACGCGCCAAGAGTTGTTGTTACAAATGGTATGATGATCCCTAATTATTCCAGTCAGGATGATTGGGAAAAATTTAATGCCCTCGGAGTAACGCAATATGGGCAAATGACTGCCGGTTCATACATGTACATCGGTCCGCAGGGAATCGTACATGGAACTACTATAACGGTTTTAAATGCAGGAAGAAAAATTGATCCGAAAGGAAGTTTAGCTGGGAAATTATTCCTCACTTCCGGTTTAGGAGGAATGAGCGGAGCGCAACCAAAAGCAGGTGATATTGCTGGATGTATAAGTGTAGTAGCAGAAGTTAATCCAAAAGCTACTTATAAGCGATTTGAACAGGGTTGGGTAAAAGAAGTGATCACAGACCTGGATCAATTGGTTGAACGTGTAAATAAGGCTAAAAAGAATAAGGAAGTGGTATCCATTGCCTACCTAGGAAATATTGTAGATGTATGGGAGAAATTTAATAAGGCAAATATTCTTGTTGATCTTGGATCTGACCAGACTTCATTACATAATCCTTGGGCAGGAGGTTATTATCCGGTTGGAATATCCTATGAAGAATCGAATGCGATGATGGCTTCTGATCCTGAGAAATTTAAAAAACGTGTACAAGAATCACTTCGCCGACAAGTGAAAGCTATAAATGAGAACGTTTCGAAAGGCTGTTATTTTTTCGATTATGGTAATGCTTTTCTTCTCGAATCTTCAAGAGCAGATGCAGAAATAATGGCTGAGAATGGTTTGGATTTTAAATACCCAAGCTATGTTCAGGATATCATGGGTCCGATGTGTTTTGATTTTGGTTTTGGACCATTCCGTTGGGTATGCGTCTCAGGAGATCCAAAGGATCTGGAGAAAACAGATCAACTTGCACTCGAAACATTAGAGGAAATGATGAAAACATCTCCGGAAGAGATCAGACAACAAATGGCGGACAATATCCAATGGATCAAAGGTGCACAGGAAAATAAACTCGTCGTTGGATCACAAGCCCGTATATTATATGCAGATGCGGAAGGAAGAATTAAAATTGCGAAAGCCTTTAATGACGCCATTGAAAAAGGCGAAATTGGACCTGTCGTTCTGGGAAGAGATCATCATGATGTATCCGGTACCGATTCTCCATTTAGAGAAACTTCAAATATTTACGATGGATCGCAGTTTACCGCAGATATGGCCATTCAAAATGTAATTGGCGATGCGATGCGCGGTGCCACATGGGTTTCTATCCATAATGGCGGTGGTGTTGGTTGGGGAGAAGTAATAAACGGCGGCTTTGGAATGGTACTAGATGGTACACCGGATGCTGAGAGAAGGTTAAAACAAATGCTTTACTGGGATGTCAATAATGGGATCGCCCGCAGAAACTGGGCTCGAAATCCGGAAGCAATATTTGCTATAAAAAGAGCAATGGCCGAAAACCCAGAATTGAAAGTGACTTTGCCTTCTATAGCTAATGATGATCTTCTGAAGAATTATTTCTAAAAGAAACCTTCTGAAGTATTAATCCAGATGCAGGAGCGATATATTCAAAGTTGGAAATGTTTTTTCCGCTGAGGCTTTCTTTCAATTCATCAAGTGTCAGATCACCTTTTCCAAGCTGGTACAATTGCCCCATCATAAGCCGGATTTGATTTCTTAAAAATCCTTTTGCATGAACATGAAAGACCCATGTTTCTTTAGGAAAAAAATTAGCAGATAAAAGCGTATTCCTTTCAATATAACTTTCATCGATCGTTCTGATAACCTGAGAATTTTCCTTTGGACGAGTACAATAGCGAATGAAATCATGTTCCCCAACAAATAACTTCGCTCCTTCCATCATCAATTCAATATTCAATTTTTCCTTAAAACAAAAAAGAAAAGGAGATGAGAATGGATGCGCCTTTTGACCATGTGCAAAAAGATAGGAGTATTCTTTGCTGTGTGCTGTCTTTATAATATTAAAGTCCTGATCTACCTTTTCTATCGAAACTGCCTTAAGATCGGGTGGGAGATTTTCATTTAAAAGCTTCATAAATTCCACTGTTTCAATATCTTTTTTTAAAAACAGCTCAAAAGCAGAATTTTCAGCCGAAACCATCGCATCTGTCCTGGAACTTCCCAAGGTTTTAAATTCTTGACCTTTTAATACAAATTTGAAGGTTTTATCAAGCATAAAATGAACCGTTTTCAGATGGGGCTGTTTAGCCCATCCATGAAATCGATAACCCAGATATTGAAGATGGATCAAGTAGAAATAGTTCCACATAGAATTTAAATATAGTTTTCGAAAATAAGTAAAATGACCGCTTATCTTCCAATTAATTATTTAAGGCAATATTCTAAGTGATTTTTTATGTCCTTTTTAATAATGAGATGATAATTATCAGTCATTTTTGTTCTTACGAATTTTAATTTTATGCCCACAAAATAAAACAAAATGAAAAAGATATTATTGATTTTTACATTGATCGCTTTTCCACTCTTTATTATAGCTCAGACATATCAACCCTATACCATTGGAGTGAAAAGTAAAAATAGCATTCGTGAACTGAAATCACTTGTGAGTGAAAAATTAAATGAACAATCATTGATTGTAGTGGGAGAATATATGCCTGCTAAGGATAACAATAGATGGATCATTATTGTAACACATAAGGAATTGCAGCAGGCAGCTCAATCTTTGGGTGGACTAAGAGGCTTTGCTCTCACCTTAAGAGTAGCTATTACTGTAGATGGAAATGGAACGATTATATCATTTACTACACCCGAATATTGGGGTAGAGCTTACTATCAAGATGATTATAGCAAGGTAGCAAAACACTATAAAAATGTGCAAAATGCCTTTGTAATGGCAATGACTTCGCTTGGAAATTACGATGGTACGGGATTCGGATCTAAAAAAGGCCTGGACGAGAAAGACCTTTTAAAGTACCATTATATGTTGGGTATGCCCTATTTCGACGACAATGTTGAATTAGGTGAATTCGATAATCAATCAGAAGCGATCAAAAAGATCGATGCCAATTTAAAAAAAGGAGTTCCAAATGTAACATTGGTATATAAAGTGGAAAGTCCCGACCGTAAAATGGCCTTATACGGTTTTGCCTTAGGAGGAGAAAACGGTGAGACTAAATTCCTTCCTATTATAGACATTTCCAGTCCGAAACATACTGCTTTTTTACCCTACGAAGTACTTGTAGTAGACGGGAAAGCTTATATGTTGCATGGAAGATTCCGAATTGCATTATCATTCCCTGACTTAACTATGGGAACTTTCACTAAGATCATGTCAACCCCCGGTGATATTGAAGATATGCTCGAAAAATTAATTGAATAAATAATTTAATTACCGTTTAACCTACCGCTCTAATACAGCAATATTAAAAGGTTTGAACCTAGTGTTCAGACCTTTTTTATTATTAAAATGAATATATTCGTCTCCTAAAAATGATTAATCAATCTGCATCTTTTAAAATGAATCCAATTTTAAAAAAAGAGACACTTTACCATTATAGATATCTTCTCGCCTTCTTTGCAATTGCTGTCGTTTATTTTTTTAATATGCTCGTTGATATCATGGATATCGATGCTGCACAATACGCTTCGATCGCAAGAGAAATGTGGGAAACAGGTGGTTTTCTGGAAGTAAAACAACGAGGGGTAGATTATTTAGACAAACCCCCAATGCTATTTTGGCTTTCCTCTCTTTCTCTTGGTCTTTTCGGGTTATCAAATTTTGCATATAAATTTCCGGCTGTACTCGTTATCATACTTGGTATTTATTCCACTTATCGTTTCGCTTTAATGTATTACGATAGAAAAAAAGCCATTTATGCTGCACTCATTCTAGCAACTACACAAGCCCTGTTTTTAGTCACTAATGATATAAGAACCGATGGTATTTTAACCGGGTTTGTCATTTTCTCAGTATGGCAATTGAGTCGTTTTTTAAGAGATCAAAAATTAAAATACCTGGTTCTTGGAGCCATTGGAATCGCGGCCGCAATGATGTCGAAAGGGCCAATAGGTATCGTTTTAGTTGCTTTTGCTTTAGGTGGAGATTTTATATTAAAACGCGAATGGAAATCTATTTTTAAATGGGAATGGATTTTTTTATTGCTCATCATCCTCCTTCTTCTTCTTCCAATGACTTATGGATTATATACCCAATATGATCTTCATCCAGAGAAGGAGGTCTATGGTTTAGTTGGTCCTTCCGGAGTTAAATTTTTCTATTGGACTCAAAGTTTTGGAAGGATCACAGGAGATAGCTCCTGGAAAAATGATGCAGGATTTTTCTTTTTCTTCCATTCTATTTTATGGGATTTTCAACCCTGGATCTTTTTTCTTATCCCTGCGATCTTCCTTCGATTCAGAAAATTGATCCGATCAAAATTAATGATAGATCAAAAAGACGAATACATGAGTTTTTCTGCTTTTATTTTGGGCTTTTTAGCGCTGTCTGCATCAGGATTCAAATTACCGCATTATATTTTTCCCTTGTTCCCTTTTGCTGCTATAATAGTAGGCGATTACATCGGATCTTTAGTCGATTCAAAGGCAAATAGACGCCTCTCGCGATTTCAATTTGGTTTTATGCACCTCTTTTTTCTGATTTCATTTTTGAGCTTCATTTTCTTTTTTGAACCTGCTTCATTCCTTTTACCTTTTCTCATTTTTGTTCTTTACTTCCTATTTATTTACCTATTTAAATATAGTAAGACAATGGGCGATAAAATTATACTACCAACAACGGCAGCTATTTTTGCCTTTGGATTGGTTACCAGTAGCTACTTTTACCCTAATCTATTATCTTTTCAGGCAGAAAGTATTGTAGGAAAAAAAATAGCAGCAGAACAGGTTCCAAAAGATATGTTTTATTCCTATCGGGCCCATGCCAACTGTCTCGACTTTTACTCTGATCGCATTGTTGAATTCGTTGATGCTTCAACTGCTGCAGGATTAAAAAAAGGGACGCTCATTTTTACCGACCAGATCGGGATGGAAGAATTATCCTCCCCTGAAGGCCCGGGTTATAAAATTATTTCAAGTTATGATGACTATAATGTCACCGGACTCTCATTCGAATTTCTACTTAAAGATCGACGAAAAGAGTTACTTGAAAAAAAGTACCTATTGGAAAAAATATAGGCCTCTTTAAAAATTAATTTATCCCCTTCCATCAAATATCACCGAACAATTTTAAATGCTGTTATTTACTACAATAAAATTATTGCAGTCTAAAAAAACTTGTTAAATAAAATTTTATTTCTCTTATTTTCTAATAATCAAAATGGTATTTTTATGACAAATGTCACAATTACATCTTATATCAATCATACAATACTTTAAATAATGAATAGATATTTATACCATCAAAAAAACCTATCATGAATAAAAAGAATAGAACTAAAATTTGGGGATTAGGAATGATCCTTTTATTGGCATTAAATACAAGTTGCTATTACAACAAAACGCCATTACCACCAGAACCAACAGGAGATATAAGTTATGCTGTTGACATTCAACCCATATTTAATGACAATTGTGTTGCCTGTCATCAAGCGGGCACAGGAGTTCCTTTAGACCTGGAAGAAAGTGTTTCTTATAACAACTTAATCAATGGTAGCTTCCTAAATGTAGATGAACCGGAATTAAGTGTTTTATATGTAAAAATTAATACTGGAGGTAGTATGTCACCATATGCCACTGATAACAATCGATCTGTCATTCTAAAGTGGATCGAACAAGGAGCGTTAAATAATTAAAATAAGGACTATGAAAAAGATATTATACATATTAAACCCAATGAAAATTAGATTTTCATTCTTGGTTATTTTGATGATCCTTATAAGCTTACCTTCTGTTTATGCACAGGATGAAGCTGCTACTGAAGAAACTGTTGCAGAAGAAGCCCCGGCTCCTAAAAAAGAAAAAAAACCCGAACGCCCAGCTTTCGAAAGCATGTGGTGGATTGATGGGCAAACCGGTGTGATTAATCAAGTTAAAACACTAGAATTTGTTATTCAGCACCGTTTTGGTTTAATCGGTTCAAGTCCTAAAGAATTACTTGGATTATATGGCCCATCTACTAATACACGTATT